>JBPPMQ010000060.1:0-5888 GCA_051306135.1 Nocardioides sp.
CCACGGTAGCCACCGCATCCTCCGGCAAGTCCTCGTTGAGGCTGAGGTCCTCCAACTCCATCCGAAGAGCCGTCAGCGGCGTGCGCAGCACATGGGAGGCGTGCTCGGACAGAGCCTGACCGCTGGAAAGCCGCTCCCTGAGTCTCACCAGCGACGGCGCATCGTCATCGTGGAACGGGCACGCACCCACGAAGTCCTTGCTCTGAGGAACGCGACACGACTCCGCAGCCCTCGACCAGCGCTGAACGGAGACCGCGGCCTCGAGCCGCGCCAACTGCGAACACACAGCCGCACCGGTACCCGGAGGCTGTCCCCCACCACCAGTGCCCCACGCTGGGCCAGTTCGTCCTTAGGCCAAGGACTAGGTGTGCCTACGGAGGATCGACTTGCGAGACCGGGCCACGGCAGCGATGAAGCCAGTAATGCAATGCTTGGCGCATGACTAAATCGCCAGTTGACCTTGCCGAGAGGTTGTCGTTGTTCACCGATCACTGGTCGCCCAAAGTGGTGGCGAGGATGAACGACTACGAGATCAAAGTCGTGAAGGTTCAGGGTGAGTTCGTGTGGCACACGCACGACGACACCGACGAGCTGTTCTTCGTCCTCAGCGGCAAGTTGACCATCCAGCTTCGCGACGGTGACGTCTCCCTACGTGAGGGACAGTTGTTCGTGGTGCCGCGAGGCGTTGAGCACTGCCCCATCGCCCGAGGGGAGGTTCACGCGATGCTCATCGAGCCCGCGGGCGTGGTGAACACCGGCGATGCTGGTGGTCCCCTCACCGCTGCCCACGACGACTCTCTCGTGTAGGGAAGGAACCCGGTCGCGGATCGCTGAGCGCGCCGGGCAGTCCCCGGCGGTGGAGGCGAGAAGGGATGTCGAGTGCATCGCGACCCTGCGAATCGACGGCTCCGGGGTTCAGTGGGCCTACCGCAAGAGCTGGCTCGGAGATCGGGAGGCGGCCCGGTTCGCTCCCGGGAATGGGCCGACTTGTGCTGGAGGTCGAGGGGTTGCGGTTGGGCTGGCGCTGGGTTTTTGACAGAACACCGGCGCTGCTCAGCACACCGCTCGCACTGCTGCTCTCGGGGCCTGTACGTGGCCGGATGGTGCACCATCCGGGAGTTGCCGAAGCAGAAGGCCGGGCTGTGGTGATCGCCCGCACGTGCCGGGCCTACCTGGTCCTCTCCAGCTTCGCGTCTCCCATCGGTGACATCTTCTCCGAGACCGCGCGTTCCGCAGGCGCTGCCGGTCCCGCACGACGCCACAAACAACCTTGGTCCGCGCGTTCGGCATCCCGGGTTGAGGCTGGTTGAGCCTATTGTCAGTCGAGGACTGCGGTGGCTGACCCGCGGGCGGACACCCGCGGGTGCGCCGGTGATCCGGGGACGCTGAACGGCAGGTCGAGGGGTGCGACGAGTTGCACGGTGACCTCTTGACCGGTGACCCGGACGCTGACCACCAGGCCGGCGAAGTCGCCGTGGGCACCTGCGTTGGCCAGGAAGGACGCGGCGCCCTGCCTGGCAAGGCCCGGGTCGATGTCCAAAGCGGCTGATCCGATGCCGGCGGCATACACCTCGGCACCGTTGGCTCCGGCGTCGACCGCCGCCAGCGCGGCACCGTCGGCCAGTCCAGCGAGTTCCTGGCGACGCAGGTAGGCAGCAGAAGCGTCGACGACCACGGCGACCAGCAGCACCAGGACGCCGACGAAGCCGATGATCAGCACCGTGACGGTGCCACGCTCGTCGCGAGCCGGTCTCATCCGAAGTCCCGGAAGGTGCCCATCGGAGCCGACTGGCGGGCGTCGAGCGAGAACGACGGCGAGGCGCCCAGAATGCTGGGCAGCCATGGCAGCGCGACCCGGGAGTGGACCCGAACGGTGACCACTGCGCCCGGGGAGTGGCAGGGCTGCTGGCTGCAGCTGATCTGGACCTCGGCATCGGCGGCCCTCATGCCTTGGTCGGTCATCGCCAGCCCGACTGCCTGTTGCGCTGAGGCCCGACCGGACGCGTCGTCGGCGGATAGCGAATAGGCCCGGGCACCCGCGCGGGCCGCAGCACTCACCCCGTAGGAGCCTCGCTGGACATCGAACACGGCCAGCATGATCCACACCAGCGGGACCAGCAACAAGATGCCGAGCCAGGTGAACTCGACCAGGGCATTGCCCTCATCCCCCAGTCCGGCACCGACCTGGCGATCACGGGGCCTCGGAGACGGCATGGCCGGTCACCTCCAGCTCGATCGCCGGTCCGCCGATGCCCAGCGCCGGGACCCTCGCACGCACGGTGACTTCGACCAACGGGACTCCCCCGCTATCGACGTAGCGGGCGTCGATGTCGTCGGCGTAGGAATCGGCGAGGGCGCCGTTCAACTGGGTTCGGGTTCTCCAGACGGCGTCGTCGGGTCCATGGCCGAGCGTGGCGCCGTACCGTGCGCCTTCGGACGCGGCCGAGGCGAGGGTGGTGCGCACGAAGATCACCAGGCCGACCTGGAGGATCCCGAAGACCAGCGGCAGCAGCACCAACAACACCAACACGAAGTCGACGACCGCTGCGCCACGCTCTCGGTCCACCGCACCGGCGCGCGGCCACGTCCGGCGGCGGAGCATCAGTTGACCTTGGCCAGCGCCGCCTCCAGCATGCTGCCCAGCTGGTCTCCGGCGATGTCGAAGATGACCACGACCATGGCCGCTGTGCAGACCGTGACCAGGACCCAGCCTGGAACGTCGCCGCGTTCTCGGTCCTCGGGTCCGAGCAGGAGCAGTGCGAGGGTTGACATCAGTGTGTGCATGGTTGCGAACCTTCCGAGATGGATTGGGCCTCACTGGTTATGGGGCCCTGCTGGTGGTGCCTAACTGAGATTGAGTCCGATGACGCCGGGATAGAACGCGAACATGACGGTCACCGGCAACACCAGGAAAACCACCGGCACCATCATCAACACTTCCTTGCGGGCGGCGGCCTCGATGAGGTCCCGTCGACCCGACTCCCGGACGTCGGCCGCCTGTGCGTGCAGCACCTCCGCCAACGGCGTGCCCCGCTCGGTGGCCACCGCCACCGCAGAGGCGAACCGCCCGACAATGGGGAGTCCGGTGCGGGCAGCGAGTCCGTCGAAGGCTTCCGCAACCGGCATACCTGTTCGAATCTGGGCCAGCACCCGGCTGAGGTCCGCTGAGAGCTCTCCTGCGCTGCGGGCGACGACCCGTTCCAGTGCTGCCGCGGGGCTCTCCCCCGCGGCTACGGCCAGAGCGAGCAGTTCGGCGATGGTGGGGAACTCAGCGACCATCGATCGTTCCCGGGCGCGCACCTGGGCGGTGAGTCGGTTCTCCCGCAGCAGCACGCCGAGCCCGAAGCCGAGCGCACACACGACCCCACCCAGGAGCACATGGGACGGGTCCTGGAGGGCTCGCCACAGGCCCCACGCTGCCGCGAGACCGAAGCCGACCAGACCCCACACCACCTGCTCGACCCGGAAGTCGTGGACGGTCATGGTCGACCCGGCGCGGTCCAACTTGCGACGGATCGAGGACGTGCCGCCGACGAGTTGGTCGACGACCTCGGCCGACCACCGAAGCCAGGGACCCACCAGCGCCGAGAACGCCGAGGAAGGCGCCGCAGAGTGAGCCATGCCGCGGACCTGCGGGAGATCGACCAGATACGGCGTGACCCGCAGCGCCAAGGGTGGCCGTCGGATCGCCCGCACCCTGCCGATGACCAGCAGCAAACCGGCCGCAGCGACCAGTCCGAGAATTCCACCCTGCCAGACAAGGCTCATCGCAGGATCCGCTGTGGTTCGGGTAGGCGACCGATGCGCACCATCAGGCGATAGGCGACTAGGCACAGGGCCGCCCCGATACCGAGGACCAGCGCCCCGCCGGGAGAGGAATACCGGGTGATGACCTCGGGCTGGAAGCTCATGAAGGCCAACACCAGCCACGGTCCAGCCACGGCGAGTCGGGCTGCGTTGATGGACCAGGCCTGCCGACTCTCGAGTTCGGAGCGGGTGCGGGCGTCGTCTCGCAGGTATCCACTGAGATTTCGAAGCAGTGTCCCAAGATCGCCGCCTCCGACCTCTCTGGCCACCCGCAGGCCCTCGACCACTCGGTCCCCGACCGGATCGGCCAAGTGCGACTTGAGTCGGTCCAACGACTCCGAGAACCGGCCACTGACCTGGTAGTCGAGTGCGAACCCAGCAAAGGCCGGCCTCAGAGCCACCGGTCCACGGTCGGCCAGCGAGGCGACGGCCTCGGGCAGGGAGAGACCCGCGCGCACGCCGGAGGAGAGATTGTCGACTGCCTCGGGCCACACCTGGGCGAACTCCCGTTGTCGTCGGCGGCCCCTGCCCGCCACCATCGCAACCGGGAGATACCCGGCGATCAGACCGAAGGCCAACGACACCGTCCCGACTCCGGTCACCGTGAGCGCCGCGAGGAACACCACCACGCCAGACACCGCGCAGCCCCCAATCAAGGCATTGGGGCCGACCTGACCCATACCGGCTCGGGCGAGGAGGTCCTCCAGGTGCCCGATCGATGTCGGCTCTCGCCCCACCGCACGAGGCATCATGAACGCAGACCAGATCAACAGCAGGCCGGTGCCGACTCCCAGACCGAGAAGTGCCCCCACGATGTCGCCTCTAACCGACCAGCAGCGGAGGTAGGTCGATGCCGGCTCGCTCGAAGCGCTCCTGGCCGGGTGGCATCCCGGAGCCTCGGACCAGATCGCCCGCGACCCGGTGGAAGATGGTCGCAGTCTCGATCACGCTGCCCTCGACACGCCCTGGGACACCCACAATCTCCTCGACCCGGCGTCGCCCACGGCCGTCCAGACTCAGGTGCACGACCAGGTCGACAGCCGAGGCGACCGTTGGGACCACGAACGCCGCTGCGATGTTCTCAGCCGCCAGCAGCGGCAGGGTGCACATCTTCACCAGCGCCTCGCGGGCTGAGTTCGCGTGGATGGTGCCCATGCCCGGCACCCCGCTGTTCAGCGCAAGCAGCAGGTCCAGGCACTCCGCCCCGCGAACCTCCCCGACGATGATCCTGGACGGTCTCATTCGCAGGGTTTCCTTGACCAGGTCGCGCAGCACCACCTCACCTGTTCCTTCCAGTCCAGCCTGACGCGTCTGCAGATGCACGGTGTCGGCGTGCGGGAACCGCAACTCGAACACTTCTTCGCAGGTGATCACCCGCTCACCGCCGCTGATCGCCGCTCCCAGGCAGTTGAGCAGGGTCGTCTTGCCTGCACCGGTCCCCCCGGCGACGATGATGTTCAATCCCGCGCGGACGCTGGCGTCGAGGAACTGGGCGGCCTTGGGGGTCATCGAGCCGAGTTCGACCAGTTCGCCCAACCCAGCGGCCCGCAGGCCGAACTTGCGGATATTCACCGAGGCGTGCCCACGGGCGATGCCTTCGAGAACCACGTGCAGACGATTCCCGTCGGGCAGCATCGCGTCGACGAACGGCGTGGACACGTCGACCCGGCGCCCGCTCGTCTTGAGCATCCGCTCGATCAGTTCAGCGACCTGGGCGCTGGTGAGGATCAGGCTGGTCAGTTCGTGGCGGCCCGACCGGGCCACGAAGATCCGCTCCGGGGAGTTGATCCAGATCTCTTCGATCGTCGGGTCGTCGAGGAACACCTGCAGGGGCCCGTAGCCGGCAACGCGGGCGATCAGTTCGGAGACGACGGCCTCGGAATCGGTCACCGCGGCGACGGCCCCGGTCAGGCTGGCGGCGTCGTGACTGCGCAGCACATCCTCGACCAGCCGACGCACGGCCCCGGTTTCACGCTGTGGGTCGATGCCTTCGCGACGAACAGCGTCACGGACCTGAACGTCCAACGATTCGAGCAGAGCCGCACGCTGGACAGCGACTGCACGGTCGACGGTCTGGGTCA
>JBPPMQ010000075.1:0-3022 GCA_051306135.1 Nocardioides sp.
CCCCGCACACCGAACGCGGTGCCGAACGCGGTGCCGACCCACCTGGTCGACACCGCGTGGCGCGCCGAACTCAGGCAGCCGGGGGGCGGGTTGTCTTCGGCAACGCCGCCACCGGGTCGTTGAGCTTGAGGAATGCCAGTGCAGTGCCAGCGATGACTGCGACTAGCGCGAGCCAGTAGCCGAAGCCGTGGCCGGTGTCGATGCCAAGCTCGTCGGCGCCGTCGATGGGGATGATGAAGAACGCGAGAACAAGACACAGCAGCGCAGCGCCGAAGCCGCCGAGGACGGTGATCCGGGCGGGGAACGGAAGAGCGAGCCCGTAGAGGCCGAGCGCGAGCACGACGGAGGCCGCCAACGCGAGGAGAACTCCGAGCCATCCGAAGAAACCGTTCCAGGCGTTCATACTGTCACTGACTTCGTAACCGAAACCTTCGAAGCTGGCTGTGTAGAAGGGCAGAAGTCCGCTGATAAATACCAGGATCCCGATGCCGATCTGGCCCAGGTCCATGGGGTCGGCCTTCTTGAGGTCCGGCATCGCCGGGGGTGTTGCTCCAGACATTTCTGATAGCTCCATTTCCTAGGGGTTGTCCCTCGTAGAGCTACATCCAATCGGCTCGAGCCCCGGCGCGCAACCACCGTGCCGACGAGAACGCGACACGCCCGATCCATAGACTCGCCTTATGACCGGTCTGCAAAAGCTCGGATTCCTCACCATCGGCCTGTTCGACCCCGCCGACCCCGGACCGGGCCACGAAGACACCCTGCGCCTCATCGAGATCGGTGAGCAGCTCGGTTTCGACTCAGCCTGGCTGCGCCACCGCCACCTCCAACACGGCATCTCCTCCCCGGTCGCGGTGCTGGCCGCAGCGTCCCAGCGCACCAGCACCATCGAGTTGGGAACTGCGGTCACCCCGCTCGGTCTGGAGAACCCGTTCCGGCTCGCTGAGGACCTCGCCACTGTCGACGTCCTCAGCGGCGGGCGGCTCAATCCGGGAGTGAGCGTGGGGCCGCCGATCCGGTACGCCGACTTCAAGGACCACCTCTACCCCGACACCGCGGACCTGGAGGACTTCTCCTACACCCGGGTCGAACGGCTGCTGCACAATCTGCGCGGGCAACCGGTCAGCGACTTCGAGGGCACCGTCGGCATCGAGACCTTCTCCCGGATCGTGCAACCTCACTCCCCCGGACTGGCCGACCGGGTTTGGTACGGCGCCGGGTCGCTACGCTCGATCGAATGGGCCGCGCAGGCAGGTCTGAACCTGCTGACCAGTTCGGTGGTCACCGTGGTGCCAGAAGCGGAAAGCTACGACTTCGCCGCCATCCAGGCCGCCCAGATCACCCGCTTCCGCGAACTGCACCCGGCCGGCTCCGATGCCCGCGTCTCCCAGGGATTGGTCGTCGTACCCACCGACTCCGCCAGCCCCGAGCAGGCCCGCCGCTACCGCGAGTATGCCGAATCGCGGCTGGCTCGCACCACGCAACCACAAGGACCCGGCCGGCTGCTCTTCGCCCCCGATCTGGTCGGCAGCAGCGAGGAACTCGCCGACCGTTTGGGCAACCACGCCGGATTCCAGCAGGTCAGCGAGGTGGCATTCGCGTTGCCATTCACCTTCGGCTTCGCCGACTACGTTCAGATCCTCACCGACATGGCATCCTCACTGGCTCCCAAATTGGGTTGGTCGGCACCCTGATCGGGTCGCAGGATGTCGCGGATCACCCGGACCACCAGATAGACCTCACCAGCGACACGGACTGCGATCGCCAGCCAGTAGAACCCGACGTCGGTGGTGCCCGGCGAGGCCAGATAGCCGCCCAGATACCACCACACGCTGGCAAAGTAGAACAACTCGCAGGCCTGCCAGACGATCTGGTCGCGCCACTGCGGCCGAGCCAGCGCCGCCAGCGGCAGCAGCCAGAGCACGTATTGCGGCGAGTAGACCTTGTTGACGATCAGGAACCCGGCCACCAGCAGGAACCCGAGTTGAGCCAGCGATGGGGTGCGCGGGGCAGCCAGCCCGAGGGCCAGCACGGCCAGGCACCAGGCACCGAAGAAGGCCCAGGACGCCTGGTTGATCGTGGAGGCCGAGAAGGTGGTGTTGAACAAGCCCTCGGCGGCTATCCACACTGAGCCGAGGTCGGCCGCGCGTTCGGAGTTGAACCTCCAGAACACCTTCCACTGCTCAGGTGAGGACAGGTATGCCGGGAGTTGTACCAGAGCCCACGCGAGGCCGGCGCCGATCCAGGCCTTGACCGCCGGGCCAAGTTGGCGTCGGTCCCGGAACGCGAAGACGACGATCCCGCCGAGCAGGAACAGCGGATAGAGCTTCGCCGCGATCCCCAACCCGATCAGCACCCCGGTCAGCATCGGGCGCGACCGCGACCAGGCGAGCAGCGCCGCCGCAACCAGGGCGACCGCCAGCAGGTCCCAGTTGATCAGCGCGGTCAGCGCCAGCAACGGCGACAGCGCGAACGCGGCCGCGTCCCACCCTCGTCTGGGATTGACCTTGGCGAGGCACCAGGCAGCCAGCAATGCCAAGGCTGCGAAGCCGAGCGCGTTGACCACCACGAACAGGTTGGACTCCTGTCCCAGGTCGAACTTCGACCACAGGTCGTCGTACGGGGTGAGGTTGCGTTCACGAAGATCCGGGAAACCCTCCAGCCCGTGGGTGATCGCCGCCGCCCCGAACGCCCAGTAGGAGATCAGCACCGGGTATTCCATGGTCTGGTAGCGATCCCGGACGGCCTGGTCGTCGATGTAGGGCCATTCCAGTTCGGCAAAGCCCCGGCCCAGATAGAGGTAGGGGATGTCGGAGTAGCACATGGTCGCGTAGCGGTCCTCGCCGTTCTGCCACGAGGCGGAGTAGCAGTCGGTCTTCTGCACCATGCCGAGCGCGAAGGTGACCGCGACCATCACCAGGATCACCCGGACCGGGGTCCACCACGGGTGCCGGGTGCCGTGATCGCCCATCGGCCCGCCGACGACCTCGCTGAGCCCAGCGACGACGGGGTCGCTGCGGGT
>JBPPMQ010000077.1:0-2186 GCA_051306135.1 Nocardioides sp.
GAAGCCGGTGGCCTAACCCCTTGTGGGAGGGAGCTGTCGAAGGTGGGACTGGCGATTGGGACTAAGTCGTAACAAGGTAGCCGTACCGGAAGGTGCGGCTGGATCACCTCCTTTCTAAGGAGCACCTACAATCACCTTGCCTCATGTATGTGAGTGTGGAGGGGTTGTCAGGAGTATATGCCCGTTGCGCAGACGCTAGTTCTGCGGCGGGTGCTCAAGGGTGGAATATCAACAAATAGCGGCCGCGTGTTTGTCTTCGTGCCTAGTACGGTGATCGGGTTCCTTTCGGGGTTTCCTGGTTTGCCTGGAACGGTGCGGGGGTTGGATGGGTGGTTTAGTGTTTGGCACACTGTTGGGTCCTGAGGCAACAGGGCCGGGGTGGGGGGTCATGGCCGTGAAGGTTGTGGGTTCGCTGTTCCGGGTTTGTTTGTTTCTGGTTTCCTGGCTGCACCGATCATGCATGTTGTGTGTGTGGGGTGTGTGGTTTGGGGTTGTTGTTTGAGAACTACATAGTGGACGCGAGCATCTTTTATAAGAAGCAATTTCCAAGAATATGAACCTGGATCTGTCTGCATCCTTTGGGGTGTGGGTGGTTTTCATGGTTCTCTCGAAAATTTCTGAATTGATCTTTTGTGGTCAAGTTTTTAAGAGCACACGGTGGATGCCTTGGCATTAGGAGCCGAAGAAGGACGTAGGAATCTGCGATAAGCCTGGGGGAGTCGATAACCGGACTGTGATCCCAGGGTGTCCGAATGGGGAAACCCCGCCAGGGGCGCGAGCTGCCTGGTGACCCGCATCTGAACACATAGGGTGCGTGGAGGGAACGCGGGGAAGTGAAACATCTCAGTACCCGCAGGAAGAGAAAACAATAGTGATTCCGTCAGTAGTGGCGAGCGAACGCGGATCAGGCTAAACCGTTCCATGTGTGATAGCCGGCGGGCGTTGCATGGTCGGGGTTGTGGGACTTTCCATACCAGTTCTGCCGGAT
This sequence comes from Nocardioides sp., assembly GCA_051306135.1. GTDB lineage: Bacteria > Actinomycetota > Actinomycetes > Propionibacteriales > Nocardioidaceae > Nocardioides. Next base: position 989 of record JBPPMQ010000077.1, read on the forward strand.
TGGTGAGGTGTGATGTGCAGGCATAGGTGAACGGTCTTGAAAGGCCGGCCAGAGAGGGTGTGAGCCCCGTAACCGAAATGTTTTGTGCCGCCTGGAGAGTATCCCAAGTAGCACGGGGCCCGAGAAATCCCGTGTGAATCTGTCAGGACCACCTGATAAGCCTAAATACTCCCTAATGACCGATAGCGGACCAGTACCGTGAGGGAAAGGTGAAAAGTACCCCGGGAGGGGAGTGAAACAGTACCTGAAACCGTGTGCTTACAATCCGTCGGAGCATCTGCAGCTTGTCTGTATGGGTGTGACGGCGTGCCTTTTGAAGAATGAGCCTGCGAGTTAGTGTTACGTCGCGAGGTTAACCCGTGTGGGGAAGCCGTAGCGAAAGCGAGTCTGAATAGGGCGTTGCAGTGGCGTGATCTAGACCCGAAGCGAAGTGATCTACCCATGGCCAGGTTGAAGCGACGGTAAGACGTCGTGGAGGACCGAACCCACTTCAGTTGAAAATGGAGGGGATGAGCTGTGGGTAGGGGTGAAAGGCCAATCAAACTTCGTGATAGCTGGTTCTCCCCGAAATGCATTTAGGTGCAGCGTTGCGTGTTTCTTACCGGAGGTAGAGCTACTGGATGGCTAATGGGCCCTACAAGGTTACTGACGTCAGCCAAACTCCGAATGCCGGTAAGTGAGAGCGCAGCAGTGAGACTGTGGGGGATAAGCTTCATAGTCGAGAGGGAAACAACCCAGACCACCAACTAAGGTCCCAAAGCGCGTGCTAAGTGGGAAAGGATGTGGAGTTGCCTTGACAACCAGGAGGTTGGCTTAGAAGCAGCCACCCTTGAAAGAGTGCGTAATAGCTCACTGGTCAAGTGATTGTGCGCCGATAATGTAGCGGGGCTCAAGCACACCGCCGAAGCCGCGGCAGCACACTTGTTGTGCTGGGTAGGGGAGCGTCCTGCATCCTGTGAAGCAGCGGAGTGATCCAGTTGTGGAGGGTGTGGGAGTGAGAATGCAGGCATGAGTAGCGATAAGGCAAGTGAGAACCTTGCCCGCCGAAAGACCAAGGGTTCCTGGGGCAGGCCAGTCCGCCCAGGGTGAGTCGGGACCTAAGGCGAGGCCGACAGGCGTAGTCGATGGATAACGGGTTGATATTCCCGTACCCGTGTGTGCGCGCCCGTGATGAATCAGTTCTGCTAACCGCCCAAAA
>JBPPMQ010000082.1:0-23182 GCA_051306135.1 Nocardioides sp.
GATGTGTATAAGAGACAGGTGGTGGGGGCGGCGGGGCCGGCGCACTGGTCGAGACGACCACCTCCCCCGGTATGTCGACCCGACCGTGGTCGCGCACGCCCCCGGCCACGACGCTCCAGGTGGCCGTGCCCGCAGGCAGGTCGCTGAGGCGCAACGTGGTGGCGGTGGTCTGGAGCGACGCTCGCCGGTGGTGGTTGACCCCGGCGGCATCGACCACATCGAGGACCACCACGGTGGGCGCCCAGGCGACCTTCAGGTCGAACTCGATCACCCCGATCCCTGTCGTGGCCTCGACACTGACCTGCTGCGCGGTGTGCTCCAGATGTGACGCATCGGCGAGGGTGAAGGCGACCGGCTCCAGGTGCACCCCGTCAACCACCGGCAAGGCGGTGGCGTCGATGGCGCCGGTGAGTGCGGAGTCGACTGGCTCGGCCCCGGCGAACCGCACCACGATCCAGCCGGCCGTGGCCGCCACCAGCACGACCGCCGTCGCCACCACACCCCGACCCGTGCGGCGCCGACGGCGGCGACCGGGTCTCGCGGCAGCCGGCACGGGGGCCACCGCGGCCGGCAGCGGAGCCGTCGCCGCACCAGCCTCGGTCAGCTGGCCCCCCGGATGCACGACCACCTGGCTGGTCCCGGTCGGTTCGCGGAGGTTGACGGTGACCGGCCGACCGGTGACGGCCACGATTCGCAGTGCCACTGATCGCAGCGCGGTCTCGCGGGCGGACAGGCCGGGGTGCGGCTCCAGCACCAGACCGTTGACCGCAACCCAGTCACCGTCGATGGTGACATCGACGGTCATCGGCGGCTGCCCGGAACAGTCCACATCCGGAAATGTAAAGCAGGCCGACCTGCCAAGGGAAGAGGCGGGCCTGCGTCTGTGGACAACTTGGCGGTGCCGGCAGCGCACCACCGGGTTCAGGGCTTGCGGCGCCAGACCACGATCTGTGCTGCGGGCGGGGGTGCCGGCAACGCCGGCAGGTTAGGCATCCGGGCGGGGGCGCGGGTCACCAGCGCCTCGCGCAGAGCTTGCCGGGTGGCGTCCAACTCGGCCCGCAACGCGTCGTTCGCGCGAGCCAGTCCGATCGCCTGGCGCTGCAACTCCAAGATCCGGCGTACCCCTTCGATGCCGATGCCGGTGGCAGTGAGTTCGGCGATCTGACGCAACAACTCGATGTCGTTGTGGGAGTAACGTCGCCCACCGCCGCCGGTGCGCCCCGGGGTGATCAGACCCACCCGCTCATAGGTGCGCAGGGTCTGGGGGTGCAGCCCGGTCAGTTCCGCGGCGACCGAGATGACGTAGACCGCCGCCTCGGGCGTGGGGGAACTCATCACGCCTCCTCGAACAGTCCGGTGCGCATCGGCTTGTCCGCCATCGCCGCACGATAGGCCAGCACTGCGTCCCGGGCAGCGTCGGGCAGCATCGCCGGCACCTGCACCTGCACCGTGGCGAGCAGGTCGCCCTTGGTGCCGTCGGTGCGGGTGGCGCCCTTGCCGCGCACTCGGAAGGTGCGACCCGACGGCGTTCCGGCGGGGATCTTCAGCGTCACCGGTGCACCACCGAGGGTGGGCACCTTGACCTCGGCGCCCAGCGCGGCCTCGTCGAAGGAGATCGGCACCTCGATCGTGAGGTTGTCTGCCGAACGCTTGAACAGGCGATGGGTGCCGACCTTGATGGTGATGAACAGGTCACCGGGGGTGCCGCCGTTCGCGCCGGGCCCACCCTTGCCCTTGAGGCGAATGCGCTGGCCGTCCTTGACCCCGGCGGGAATGCGAGCCTGGACGGTGCGGCTCGACTGACCCTTGCCGGTGCCCCGGCAGGTCGGGCAGACCTCGTCATAGGACAACTGGCGGCCGTGGCAGACCGGGCAGGTCTCCTGGGTCGCGAAGCCGCCACGGGACTGCACCACGAAACCAGCGCCGTCACAGTGGGAACACACATGCGGCCGCGTGCCGGGCTTGCCGCCGGTGCCGTTGCAGGTCTCACAGGCCGAGTCGGTGCTCAACCGCAGACTGATCGTCACCCCGTCGAGCGCGTCGGTGAAGGAGATCGAGGCAGAGGCCTCCAGGTCCTGACCCCGCTGAGGCCGTCTGGTCTGGCCGCGCTGCCCACCCCCGAACATCGAGCCGAACAGGTCTCCTAGGCCGCCGCCGGCACCGCCGAAGAGGTCCTCGACGTTGACGTTGGTGCCGCCACCGTGCGAGGTGCTGCGGCCTGCGCCGGGAGAGCGGAATCCGCCGCCCGCGGCGTAGGCACGCACCTCGTCGTACTTCGTGCGTTTGTCGGCCTCGCCGACAACGTCGTAGGCCTCGGCAACCCGCTTGAACTTCTCGTGCTTGGCCTCATCACCCGGGTTCTTGTCCGGGTGGTTGGCCTGGGCAAGCTTGCGGTAGGCCTTCTTGATCTCGTCCTGGGTCGCATCCGACTTCACCCCCAACTCGGCGTAGAAGTCCTTCTCGATCCAGTCGTTGCGGATCTGGTCGTCAGCCATTGCTCACCTCCTGCGGGCTGCCTGTCTGGGAACGAAGTTACTCAGGGTCGACGACCAGCACCTGCGCCGCGCGGACAACGCGGTCGCCGATGCGGTAGCCGGCCTTGGCGAGCACCTTGACCGTGGTCGCGGAGACCTCGGGGTCGGTGCCTAGGTGACTCAGGGCTTCGTGCAGCGTCGGGTCGAAGACCTCGCCAGGCTCACCGAACTTGGTCAGTCCGGCGTTGGCGACAGTGCGCTCCAACTGCTCGGCGACGGCTTTGAACCCGTCTTCGAGCGGAGCGTGCTCGCGAGCCCGGTCGATGTTGTCTAGCACGTCGACGATCGGAGCCAGCGCCTTGTAGGTGGCGTTCTGGACGACCAACTCACGATCGCGGTCGACGCGTCGCTTGTAGTTGACGTACTCGGCTTGGAGCCGCTGCAGGTCAGCGGTCAGTTCGCCGATACGAGCGTCGACGTCGAACCCCGCATCCTCGGCGACCGTGCCCTCCTCGGCGACCATGCCCTCCTCGGCGACCATGCCCTCCAGCTCCTCCGCAGCCGGGTTCTGCCCCGGCTGCGGAGTGTGCTGGTCGGTCACTTCTGGTCGTCCTCGGACTCGTCGACGATCTCGGCCTCGACGATGTCCTCGTCGGCCTCGCTCGTCGCGCCTCCGGCACCGGCCTCGCCACCGGCTGCTGCCTGCTCGGCCTCAGCGGCTGCATACATCGCGGCACCCATCTTCTGGCTCGATTCACCCAGCTTGGTGGTCGCGCCCTGAAGCTCCTCGATGCTGGCGTCCTCCTTGTCGAGCACGGCCTTGAGGGCCTCCAGATCGGCCTTGACCTCGGCCTTGACGTCCTCGGGCAGTTTCTCGTCGTTCTCGGCCAGGAACTTCTCGGTCGAGTAGTAGAGGTTGTCACCCTGGTTGCGGGCCTCGGCGGCCTCGCGACGCTTGGCGTCCTCCTCGGCATACTGCTCGGCGTCGCGGACCATCCGGTCGATGTCCTCCTTGCTGAGCGAGGATCCGCCGGTGATCTGCATGGACTGCTCCTTGCCGGAGGCCTGGTCCTTGGCGGTCACGTGCACGATGCCGTTGGCGTCGATGTCGAAGGTGACCTCGATCTTCGGCACGCCCCGCGGCGCGGGCGGCAGACCGGTCAGATCGAAGTTGCCCAGCGGCTGGTTCTCCGCCCACATCGAGCGCTCGCCCTGGGCGACCTTGATCTCCACCGACGGCTGGTTGTCGGCCGCGGTGGTGAAGATCTCGGTGCGCTTGGTCGGGATGGTGGTGTTGCGCTCGATCAGGGTGGTCATCACCCCGCCCATGGTCTCGATGCCCAGGCTCAGCGGGGTCACGTCGAGCAGCAGCACGTCCTTGACCTCGCCGGCGAGAACACCGGCCTGCAAGGCCGCACCGACGGCGACGACCTCGTCGGGGTTGACGCCCTTGTTGGGCTCCTTGCCACCGAGCAGGTCCTTGACGACCTCGGTCACGGCCGGCATCCGGGTCGAACCGCCGACCAGGACCACGTGGTCGATGTCAGCGACGGCGACGCCGCCGTCCTTGAGGACCGACTGGAACGGCACCCTGGTGCGCTCGAGCAGGTCGGCGGTGATCTTCTGGAACTCCGCGCGGCTCAACCGCTCCTCGAAGTGCAGCGGGCCGGACTCACCGTGGGTGATGTAGGGCAGGTGGATGGTGGTGTCCTGGCTGGCGGAGAGTTCGATCTTGGCCTTCTCGGCAGCCTCCTGGAGGCGCTGGGCGGCGATCTTGTCCTTGCTCAGGTCCACGCCGTTGGCGTTCTTGAACTTGGTGACCATCCAGTCGACGATGCGGGCGTCCCAGTCGTCACCACCGAGGTGGTTGTCACCGCTGGTGGCCTTGACCTCCACGACGCCCTCGCCGATCTCGAGCAGCGACACGTCGAAGGTGCCACCACCGAGGTCGAAGACGAGGATCGTCTGGTCGTCACCCTTGTCCAGGCCATAGGCCAACGCGGCCGCGGTGGGCTCGTTGACGATGCGCTGCACCTTCAGGCCGGCGATCTCGCCGGCTTCTTTGGTGGCCTGGCGCTGGGCGTCGGAGAAGTATGCCGGCACGGTGATGACCGCGTCGGTGACAGTCTCTCCGAGGTAGGCCTCGGCGTCGCGCTTCAACTTCTGCAGGATGAAGGCGCTGATCTGCTGGGGGGTGAAGTCCTTGTCGTCGATGCCGACCGTCCAGTCGGTGCCCATGTGGCGCTTGACCGAACGGATGGTCCGGTCGACGTTGGTGACGGCTTGGCGCTTGGCGACTTCGCCGACCAGCACCTCGCCGGACTTGGCGAAAGCGACGACGGACGGGGTGGTCCGGGCGCCCTCGGCGTTGGCGATGACGGTGGGCTCGCCGCCCTCCAAGACGGATACGACGCTGTTCGTCGTACCCAGGTCAATTCCGACCGCACGTGCCATGGTGTTTCCTCCGCTGTGAGTGGCTCGTTGTTCTCCGATGCAGTCGAGCCGAACCGGCGCCCTCTCCGGGACTTTAGTCCATCTGGCTCAACTTCGTTACGTCAGCATAACGCAAGCACCACTAGATCGATTCCCGCGGGTCGAGAGAAACTTCGCGGACCGCAGCGTTCACCAGCGGCCGGTGTGCACGATCTCCTCGATCGGCTTGCGTGCGCGCCGCTGGCCCGAGCCCTTGGCGCCGCCGTCGGCGGGGTGGCCGACCGAGACCACGCCGATGGGCTCCACATCTGCGGGGATCCCGAAGGCCTGCCGGAACTCCGCGTCGTGATGCGGCGGGATACCGAAGTAGCAGGCACCCAGACCCTCGTCCACGACCGTCTGCAAGATCAGCATGGTCGCCATCGCGGTGTCCATGTACCAGTAAGGCATCGGCCAACGGGCCTGGTCCTGATCGGTCCAACCCTTGTCGGATTCGGCATACCTGTCGAGATAGGCGGACTTGGACACGCACGGGAAGATCAGCACCGGCGCAGTGCGCATGCCGCGAAGCCAGCCGTCGGCCTCCCATTCCTGGTCACCGACGAAGATGTCCCAGTATTTGTCGATGTCCGCACGGGTGTCCAGGACCAAGAACGACCAGCCCTGAGAGAAGCCCGCCGAAGGGGCCCGCACCGCATTGTCGAGCAACCGGTCCACCACATGCCTCGCCACCGGTTCGGCGCTGTAGTTGCGGACCATCTTGCGCTTGCCGACCACCTCTTGGAACTCCATGGCGCCATCTTCGCACCACAGAGTCCACCACAGAGTCCACCGCAGAGTCCGCCACCGAGTCACGGCCGATGCGACCGGCGCCGGTCGCCCGACGGCACGGTCATCGCTCATGCGGTCAACTTGGCCGGGCCCGCGTAGGCTTGGCGCCGATGAGTTCTTCGAGCACCCCGCCGGGCAGCCGGCCGCGACCCGAGTCGCAACCCGTCGATGACGACGAGGTCGCTAGGCCCGTGATCACCGGCCTGGTGGCCCTGTTGGCCGTGGCGATCACGGTCGGTGTGCTCGTGGGCGGGGCCGCGCTGGTTGCCGCCCGGGTCGCAGGAGTCGACTCCGACTCCAGCGCCGGGCAGAACGCAGCGGACGGCCCGGGCAAGGGCAAGGAGACGCTGTATCTGCCCCGGCCGAGCATGTCGGAGTCGCCGACCGGGCCGTCGATCTCGCTTGCTCCGGGCCAGACCAGCACCACCAACAGCCAACCGTCCTCCTCGGCCACCGATGAGGAGAGCGAGGCGTCCTCGATCACCCTCCAGGGCCCCTCGAGCGTCAAGCCGATGGCCAACATCGACCTGACCGGCGCCTACCCGGATGGAGAGGGTGCGGTCCTCCAGGTCCAGCGTTTCGAGGAGGGCAAGTGGGTCGACTTCCTCAGCGTCAACGCACTGGTCACCAACTCCGTCTACAGCACCTATGTGCAGACCTCACGACCCGGGCCGATGAAGTGGCGGATGATCGACACCTCCACCGGGCAGACCTCCAACCCGATCACGGTGACAGTCGAGTCCTGAGCTGACTCCTCGGCCTGACTCCTCGGACTGACTCCTCGGCCTGACTCCTCGGCCTGACTCCTCGTGGGCCGGGCACGTATTCTGAGGGTGTGGGTGAGGACGAAGACCCGGTTGAGGTCGCCCCCGGGGAGTTCGACCGCATCGATGTCGAACCGCTCAACGATGTCGCGTCGAAGGCTGCCGCCCGACGCAGGATGACCGACGTGACCTCCCACGTCGAGGCATCCATCACCCAGGCGCAGCGCCGAGGCGAGTTCGACAACCTCCCCGGCGCCGGAAAGCCGATCCAGAGCCTCGGCGCTGAGCACGACCCGGACTGGTGGATCAAGCAGTTGGTCGAACGCGAGCAGATCGCGGTGCTGCCGCCCTCGATCCAGTTGCGGAAGGACGACTCCGCACTCGACGCGCTGATCGACTCCATGAGCAGCGAGACATCGGTGCGGCAAGCGGTCGAGGAGTTCAACGCGCGCGTGATCGCGGCCCGCTATTCGCTGCCGGTGGGTCCCCCGCTGATCACCATGCCTCGCGACGTCGACGAGACGGTCCGGGCCTGGTCCCTGCGGCGCGCGGCGGCTCGCCGCAACGCTGCGTCGAGGCCACCGGAGCGGACTTCGCAGCCGGGGCGGGCCTGGTGGCGCCGGAACTGGTGGCGCCGGAGCTGAATGCTCAGCCTGTCGAGCGCCAGTTCATCGACCCGACCACGATCATCAGCAACTGCCGCCGGGCGGTCTCAGCCAACGCCTGGTCGACCGCCGGGCCGGTGGGCGCGGCGATGACCCGTTCGGCAACCGCCACCATGGCCGTGACCATCAGCTGGGAGAAGTCCGCCAGGTCGCGGTCGGACCAGCCCGAGACGCCCGGCAGGTGCGCTAGATCGGTGGCCAGTTCGCGCTCGAAGAGTTCGAGACCGCGGAAGATCTCCTCGCGCACCAAGGGCGGGCCGGCATACCGCTCCCGGGCGATGAAGGCGAAGTGCTGCTCCTCGGCGCGCACCCGAGCGATGAGCACACCGACCGAGGCATCGATGATCTCCTCGACCCCGGCCGCCAGCCGTCGAGCATCGCGCAGCACCGAGCGCAGCGAGTCCAGCGATTCGCCGACCAGCGCGAGCCCGAGGTCCTCGATGGAGTCGAAGTGCCGATAGAAGGCGGTCGGCACGATGCCCACTTCTTTGGCGACCCCGCGCAACGACAACGCCACCAGGGAGGAGTCCTCGCACAGGTCCAAGGCGGCGTCGAGGATCGCGCGGCGGGTGCGCTCCTTGCGCTCACCCCGGGTCTCGGTCACGCCCAACAGCGTACGCCAGGTGCACATTTGTTCACTATTTTTCCGGAATCGGTTGACCTCTGAGCGCCCTGCCTGCATCATTTTCAGTGAATGAGTGTTCACTCAAAGTGTGAGCACCTCAACATGAGAGGGAGTCATGAGCGCGATCACGGCCGTCGCACGGGAGGCTGGCCTCGGGCTGCTCCGGTCCAGGCTCGTCGCCGGACTCACCACCCCCCACGATGTCGACCGCTACCTCGAGCAGTTCAACCCGATGTGGTCGGTCAACCACGTGCGCGCCCGAATCCTCGATATCCACCGCGAGACCTCCGGTGACCAGGCAGCGGTGGCGACCCTGACGTTGGAGCCCAACAGCATCTGGGCCGGCCACCGGGCCGGACAGCACGTGTTGGTGGGGGTCGACCTGCCGGGCAGTGCGAAGCGGTCGACCCGAGCCTTCTCGATCTCGTCGGCGGCCTCGCTTCCCGGCGAGACGATCACCCTGACGATCCGCGCCCACCAGGAAGGGCAGGTCTCCAAGCACCTGGTGCACGCGGCTCGGGTCGGCGACATCGTCCATCTGAGTCAGGCCCAGGGCGAGTTCGTGCTCACCGAATCTCCGGCGACACCGACCAACAACCACCTGCTCTTCATCACCGGCGGATCGGGAATCACCCCGGCCATGTCGATGCTGCGCACCCTGCTCCGCGATGGCTACGACGACCATGTCGGCCGCAAGGTCACCTTCCTGCATTACTCGCGCGGACCCCAGGACCAGATCTTCGCCGCAGAGTTGGCTGCGATCGACGCTGCCGACAACGGGGTGAACCTGCACCTGCGCCATGGCGACCACATCTTCTCTCAGTTCGAACTCCAGCGACTGGTGCCCGACTTCCGCGACACCGACACCTGGCTGTGCGGCCCTGCCGGGCTGGTAGAGCTGGTCACCGATGCCTACCAGGGCTCGCCGCGACTCCGGATGGAGTTCTTCAAGCCGCTGGTAGCCCGCACCGCGATGGGCGCCACCGAGGCCGAAGGGTCGGTTCGGTTCACCCGCTCGGGGGTGGAGGCCGACAACACCGGCGCCAATCTGCTCGAACAGGCAGAGGCGGCCGGGTTGACGCCTGAGTTCGGCTGCCGAATGGGGATCTGCTTCTCCTGCACCGCTCGCAAACCGGCCGGCACGGTGCGCAATGTGCTCACCGGAGAGGAGTCCTCGCTTCCAGACGAGGACATCCGCATCTGCGTGAGCGAACCCGTCGGCGACTGCCACATCGACCTCTGAACCATCCACTCAAGGAGCCACCCATGGCCAAGAAGAACAACACCCCCGAGGCGGCACACTCCGCCCTCGCCGAACGCTTCGGTCTCAGCGCGGAGGAACTCGAACGGTTCGGCAACGAGATGGACGCCATCCGGCAGCGGGTCATCGCCGAACTCGGCGAGGACGACGTCAACTACATCCGCAAGGTGCTCAAAGCCCAGCGCGGCTTCGAGATCGCCGGCCGAGCGCTCTTCTACCTGCCGCCGGCCTGGCCGCTCGCGGTGGCCTCGCTGAGCCTGTCCAAGATCTTGGAGAACATGGAGGTCGGGCACAACGTGATGCACGGCCAGTACGACTGGATGGGCGATCCGGCACTGAGCTCGCGCCAGTACGAGTGGGACAACGTGTGCCCCTCGGAGCAGTGGAAGTACTCCCACAACTACATACACCACACCTTCACCAACATCGTCGGCAAGGACCGCGATGTCGGCTACGGCATCCTGCGCATCGACCCCGACCAGAAGTGGCACCCCTACTACCTCGGCAACCCGGTCTATGCCGTGGCGTTGATGCTGCTCTTCGAGTGGGGCGTGGCGTTGCACGACATGGAGGTCGAGAACATCGTCTCGGGCAAGCGAGCCTGGGCCGAGAACAAGCCGCTGTATCCCGGGCTGCTGAAGAAGATCAAGCGCCAGGCCGTCAAGGACTACGTGCTCTTCCCGGCGCTGACGGGCCCGCTGTTCCCGCTGACCTTCGCCGGCAACGCAACCGCCAACGTGGTGCGCAACATCTGGGCGTTCAACATCATCTTCTGCGGGCACTTCCCCGCAGGCGTGGCGTCTTTCTCGGTGGAGGAGTCCGAGGACGAGAGCCGCGGCCAGTGGTATCTGCGCCAACTGCTCGGCTCAGCCAACATCACCGGCGGCAACCTCTTCCACATCATCAGCGGCAACCTGTCCTACCAGATCGAGCACCACCTGTTCCCCGACCTGCCGGCACGCCGCTACCGCGAGATCTCGGGCGAGATCCGTGAGATCTGCGAACGCTACAACCTGTCCTACAACACCGGGCCGCTGCACAAGCAGTTGTTCGGGGTGGCCAAGAAGATCTGCAAGTACGCTCTGCCGGGCACCGGGGCCGAGTCAGAGCCCGAGCCCGCTGCCAAGGGCCGGACCGGACTGGCGGCCTGATGCTCCAGCGGCGAGACTGAGCGGCATGGCAGACGAACTGAGCCGGGCCGAGATCGCCAAGGACGCCCTGCAGGATGCGGTCGAGGCAACTGCGACCACCGTGGGGGAGGTCACCGGCATCCTCACCCGGGCGGTGCGTGACGTCGCCCGGGCCACCGGCGGTCTGGCCTCCGAACTCTTCGAGATCCGCGACGCGTCTCGGCGCGCCCGCAGCGAGGTGGAAGCGCACCGCCCTGACAGCCTTCAGTGACATCCGCCACAGTCCGTGCGGGCTGCAACGGGGGTAAGGTGGCCAGCCGTGACGCTTCAGAGCCCCAAGGCCTTCTTCGCCCCCCTCGCGGTCGGCGCGCCGACGCCACTGCGGGAGATCCCCGCCCGGCCGAGCCGCGCGATCCACTTCTTCGATCCCAGCAATCAGAAGATGGCTGCCAAGATTCCGGCCATGGTCGGCACCGTCGACGTACTGCTGGGCAACCTCGAGGACGCCGTCAAGGCGGACAACAAGGTCGCTGCCCGCGAAGGGCTCGTCTCCATCGCGGAGTCCACCGCCGATCTCGGTGGAGGCAGCGGTCCGACCCAGTTGTGGACCCGCATCAACTCGCTCGATTCCCCTTGGGCGCTCGACGACCTGACCAGGCTGGTGCCGGCGATCGGCCACAAACTCGACGTGATCATGGTGCCCAAGGTGCAGGGCCCTGAAGACATCCACTACGTCGACCGCCTGCTGGCACAACTGGAGGCCAAGGCCGGCCTGACCCGCCCGATCCTGGTGCACGCGATCTTGGAGACCGCCCGCGGCGTAGCCGAGGTGGAGAACATCGCGCTGGCCAGCCCTCGCATGCAGGGCATCAGTCTCGGCCCGGCCGACCTGGCGGCGGACCGCAAGATGAAGACCACCCGGGTGGGCGGTGGCCACCCCGGCTACCTGGTCCGGCAGGACCCCGTCGACGGGGATATTCACGGTGCCCGCTCGGTTTTCCAACAGGACCTGTGGCACTACACCATCGCAAAGATGGTCGACGCCTGCGCGACCGCCGGCATCTACCCCTACTACGGGCCCTTCGGTGACATCGCCGACGTGGTGGCGGCCGAAGACCAGTTCCGCAACGCCTTCCTGCTCGGGTGTGTGGGCACCTGGAGCCTGCATCCCAAACAGATCGAGATCGCCAACCGGGTCTTCTCGCCCAGCGTGGAGGACATCCGGCACGCCCGCCGGGTGGTCGCCGCCATGGGTGACGGCACCGGTGCGGTGATGCTCGACGGCAAGATGGAGGATGACGCCTCTCTCAAGCAGTGCCTGGTGCTGGTCGAGCTCGCCGCACAGTTGGCCGCGATCGACCCGAACCTCGAAGCGATCTATGCCGCAGCTAACGATGAGAGCGCCCACTGATGACCGACACCGCCGGATTCCGCCCGCGCCGCAGCGTGCTCTACATGCCCAGTTCGAACGAACGAGCGCTGGAGAAGGCCAAGACCCTTTCAGTCGATGCACTCATCCTGGACCTGGAAGACGCAGTCGCCCCCGACGCCAAGGACCAGGCCCGCCTCAATGCCGCAGCCGCGGTGGCCAGCGGCGAGTACGGCGCCAAGGAACTGACGATCCGCGTCAACGGCGCGGACACCGAATGGCACCAGGCCGACCTCGCTGCCGCCGCGGCGGCTGGGCCCGACGCGATCGTCGTGCCCAAGGTGAACTCGGCCGACGAGGTGCTCAGCCTGGTCGCCTCGATCCAGGCCGCTGGCGCGCCGCAGACCACCAAGCTGTGGGCGATGATCGAGTCGCCGTACGCGATCCTCCACGCCGAGGAGATCGCGGCGGCATCGGACCGCCTGACCGTGTTGGTGCTGGGGGTCAACGACCTGGTCAAGGAGCTCTTCGTGGAGCACGTGCCTGGTCGCACCAATGTGGTCACCAGCCTGCAGTTGGCGGTGTTGGCGGCCCGAGCGACCGGCAAGGTGATCCTCGACGGAGTGTTCAACAACGTGAAGGACTCCGACGGCTACCTCGCCGAGGTGGCGCAGGGCCGTGACTTCGGTTTCGACGGCAAGACCATCATCCACCCCTCCCAGATCGACGGCGCCAACGCAGGGTTCGCGCCGAGCCCCGAAGCCGTCGAGCAGGCCCACGGCCTCATCGAGGCGTGGGAGTCACGCACCTCCGGCGTAGTCACCTACAACGGGCGTATGGTCGAGAGCCTCCATGTCGAGTCGGCTCGGCGCACCCTGGCGATCGCCGAGTCGATCGCCGCATTGAACGCCGCCGCATCGAACGCCGCCGCATCGAACTCCTGAGGTCCAGGACTCCGGTGTCCGACTTCTCACAGCCTGGCCGCTGAGATGTCGCCCCTGCGCGAGATCGCCCGTCGACATGATGGTCGAGTGGAGATCTCCCCGGCGCGTCGTTGGAGCATGCTGGCGGCCAGCACGTTGGCCCAGACCGCCGCGGCGGTGACCACCACCGCTCCGGCGTTCATGATCCCGTCCCTGGTCGACGACGGCCTCAGTCTGAGCCAGGCCGGCCTCATCGCCGGTGCACCACAACTCGGTGTCACCCTGACCCTGTTCGGCTGGGGCTGGCTCGTGGACCGGATCGGTGAGCGGATCGTGCTGGTGACCGGACTCGCCTTGACGACACTCTTCTCGATCTCGGCCGCCCTGATCTCCGGCTATCTGGCATTGGGTCTGGGCCTGACGCTGGCAGGTCTGGCGGCAGCGAGCACCAACGCGGCCTCCGGCCGGGTGGTCGTCGGCTGGTTTGCGCCGCAGCGCCGAGGGCTGGCCATGGGCATCCGTCAGATGGCGCAGCCGGTCGGGGTTGGCATCGCCGCCATCAGCATCGCCGTGATCGCTGAAGCCCACGGGCCCCGGGCCTCGATGTGGGTGCCGGTGATCGTCTGCACGCTCGCGCTGGTGGTCGTGATGGCCGTGCTGATCGATCCTCCGCGTCCGGCACGCGCCGCGGGCAGCGACGTCAATCCCTACCGTGGCCAGCGCTACCTACAGCGAATTCATCTCGTCTCGGTGCTGCTGGTGGTGCCGCAGTTCGTGGTGTGGACCTTCGCCTTGGCTTGGCTCATCCAAGACCTCGGCTGGTCGGCAGGGGCGGCCGGCCTGTTGGTGGCGGTGGCCCAGATCTTCGGGGCGTTGGGACGCATCGGCGCCGGGCAACTCTCCGATGTCGTCGGTTCCAGGATGCGTCCACTGTCGTGGGTCGCGGCGGCCGCCGCCACGACGATGGCCCTACTCGGGTTGACGGCCGAAGCCGGCTGGTGGCTCGCGGTGCCCCTGGTCGTGGTCGCCACCGTGGTGACGGTCGCCGACAACGGTCTGGCCTTCACCGCCGTCGCCGAGCGGGCCGGACCGTTCTGGTCGGGTCGGGCGCTGGGGCTGCAGAACACCGCCCAGTACCTGACCGCAACCGTGGTCCCCCCACTGGGGGGTTGGCTGGTCGCCTCGACCGGATACGGCTGGGCGTTCGGCCTGGCTGCACTGTTTCCGCTGCTGGCCATCGCGCTGGTGCCGGTCGGCGGTGAGCAGGCGTTGAGTTGACGTCTGGGTGCAGCGTGCGGACTGGGTCCCTTGGTCCGCACCGATCGGGACCTTCGGCCGTTACCGACGAGGCCTGACCAGAGCACAGTGGAGTTATCGGGAGTTGTTGGATCCGGCTCCCACCGCAAAGCACCGCATCGCTGCGGCGCCCCACATCAGGCACCATCACGTCTCTGCGAAACAGGGACACTCTCCTCAGGAGACGACCATGTCCACCATCCTTCGCCCCGCTCACCGGGACGCTGCCTCCACCACCACGACCACCGATGGCCCTGCCCGCCACGAGGTGGCCACCACCCGAGACGGCAACTCACCGACTCGGAGCGCTGCCGTCAGTTTCCTGCTCGCCGCCACCCGTCTCAGCCTGGGCTGGATCTTCTTGTGGGCCTTCCTCGACAAGGCCTTCGGCCTCGGTCACGAGACTGCCCAGGCGGACGCGTGGATCCGAGGTGGCAGCCCGACGGCCGGATTCCTCGGCCATGCAACCGCTGGCCCGTTCGCGGACTTCTACCAGAGTTTCGCAGGGGCGGCGTGGGCCGACTGGCTGTTCATGATCGGTCTGGCCGGCATCGGTAGCGCGCTGATGCTCGGCGTCGCGATGCGGGTCGCCACCGGCGCCGGCATACTGCTCCTGGTGCTGATGTGGACGGCGGTGCTGCCCCCGGCGAACAACGTGTTCATGGACGACCACCTCATCTACGCGATGACGCTCGGACTGCTGGCACTCTTCGGAGCGCACCGGGTGTTCGGTCTCGGCGACGTGTGGGAGCACCTGCCGCTGGTCAAGAGGTTCCCGATCCTGAAGTGAGAGAAGGATCAACGGTCCGCCAGGCGTGTCAACGCCTGGCGGATCTGCGCCGGTATGGGCACTGCCGACCGTGACTCCCGATCGACGAAGACATGCACGAGGTGACCGTGGGCGACGGCATCGTCGGACTCGGCCGTGAAGATCGCGATGCCGTAGGTGACCGCCCGGTTGCCGAGTACGTCGACCCGCAGACCAGTGCGCAGTCGATGCGGGAACGCCACCGGTGCGTGGTAGCTGCACCCCGATTCCACAACCAGGCCGATCACCGCGGAGCGCTCGATGTCGAGGCCACCATGCTCGATCAGGTAGGTGTTGGCGGCGGTGTCGAAGTAGCTGTAGTAGGTGACGTTGTTGACGTGCCCGTAGACGTCGTTGTCCATCCAGCGGGTCTGCAGGTCCGCCACGTGCGGATAGCCCGACAGGTGCGGTCGAGCAGCCATCTCACCAACACCTCATCGCGTCGGCGAAGAGCCGAGACAACTCGGGTTCGTGGATCGGGGAGGGCGCGTTGTCGAGGAGTCGACGCTGCGGTGCGGCACCGGTGACCAGGTCGTCGATGTCCGCTTCGGTGTAACCGACCCCTCCGACGCCGTTCGGAGCGCCGACGTCTCGCATCAACGCGGCGACGGTCGCACCGAGCACTTCGCCGGCATCCCTGGGGCCGGCACCGGTGACGTCCCCACCGAGCAGGCCGGCCGCCTCGAGATGCCGGTCGGGGTCGGTGTGCGCGAGGGCTCGGAAGGCGGCCGGGGCGTTGACCGCGACGGCGAACCCGTGCGGGACCATCGGATGGTCTTGGGGGTAGCCGTCGGGACGGTAGTCACGCACTCGGCCGGCGACGGCGTAGGCCATCGCATGAGGCACGTGTACGCCGGCGTTTCCGAACGCGATGCCGGCCAGAGTGGCTGCCCACATCATCTGGTGGCGCGCCTCGGTGTCGCCGGCGTCCAGGACTGCGCGGCGCAAGAACCGGCCGACCAGTCGGACGGCCTCGGTGGCGCCCAGGTCGCTCCACGGGTTGGCGCCCTGGCTGGCGGGGCGGGTGCTGGCCGGGGTGCTGATGCCTCGGGCGGTGAACGGCCGTGCCGTCAGTGACTCCAATGCGTGACAGAGCACGTCGAGTCCGCTGGCAGCGACCACGTTGGCCGGCAGCGTGCTCGTCACGGTGGGGTCCACCACGGCTTCGGTCGGGCGCAGGTGCCCGTGGGAGACCCCGGTCTTGGCGTGGGCCCCCAGGTAATCGAAGATCGCGATCCCGGTCACCTCGCTGCCGGTGCCGCTGGTGGTCGGGGCGGCCAGGTGGGGTCTGAGGGGGCCAGGGACCGCCATACCGGCGCCCAGTGGCGCGTTGACGTAGTCGTAGAGCGTGCCCCGATGACTGACGAGCAGGTCGGCGGCCTTGGCTGTGTCGATGACCGACCCGCCGCCGAAGGAGACGAAGCCGTCCGGATCGGCTGCCCGGGCCGCCTCGACCGCGTGGTTGAAGGAGACGTCGGTCGGCTCGACTGCTGCCTGGTCGTAGACAGTCACCTCGAAGCCGGCGCCGGACAGACCGGCCGCGACGACCTCGAATCCCTCGTGAGCGCGCAGCCGAGGGTCGGTGACCAGCATGATCCGGCCGCCGTCGGGCAGGTGCACCCGCATCCGGGGCCCGATCTCTGCCAAGGCCCCAGGTCCGAAACTGACGCGGGACGCGTCGATGGTGAGCACCGATTCCATGCCGGCTTCGGCGGTGTAGATATGCCTGCAGGTCACGACCGCGACACTACTCCGTCGCATGCTGGCTCAGGCCCGGGCAGAGCGATGATGCGCAGTCAGCCCAGGAGGGCGGCGATCCGGTCCAGCACCGCGAGGTCGGCGTCCCATTCGGTGCCCGGACGCGGCCAGTGCACGGCGATGTCGGTGATGCCTAGGCCCGCATAGGTTCCGGCCAGGTCGCCGAAGGCACCGACCGACTTCAGCCAGGGCTCGTCGGTGAATCCGGTGAGCAGAAGGCGCCGCAGGGCTCGCGGGTCACGCCCCTGCTTTTCACACTCGGCGTCGAGTTTGGCCGAGGTCCGGCGGATGCCGCCGAGCGGGTCTTGTCGGTCGGGGTTGGCCACCCACCCGTGGCCTTGACGGACGGTCAGCGCGAGCCCGCGTGGCCCGTTGGCTGCGATCCAGAAGGGTGGCCGCTGCTGCACGAGACCGTCGGCGATGGTCACCTCACGGGCGGACCAGGCCTCGCCCCGGACGGTGGCTGGGCTCCGGGTGAGGAGGATGTCGAGGTGGTCGACCCATTCGGCGAACCGGTCGGCGCGGACCCCCGGACTGAACTCCTCGTCGAGGACGTCGCCATCGGAGGAGTGGTTCGCCCCGCCCGCTCCGATGCCCAGGTCCAGGCGCCCGTTGGAGATGCGGTCGATCGTCCGGACCGCCGACGCGGTCGGGATCGGTGTGCGGAAGTTGGGGCTGGTGACCAGGGTGCCGAGCCGGATGGTGCTGGTCACCGCCGCGGCCGCAGCCAGGGTGGCGTAGGCATCGTCCCAGGGAGTGTGGCCGCGCCAGGCCAGGTGGTCGTAGACCCAGCCCCCGGCGAAGCCCAGCTGCTCGGCGGCCTGCCACTGCTCCTTGGCCTGCGGCCAGTCGTGAATGGGCCAGAGGACGACGTGCAGCCGGGGAATCACCTGCGCCATCCTGCCATCCGAGCCGGTCGTCCGCCGCCCCGCCGGCACGTGCCGAATTGTGTCGGGGGTCCCCGGAAGACTGGTGCCATCACTCGGCCCGCTCGGGAGGCGCCATGACCCAGACCGCGATCGCGGTCACTGCCGCAGACGTGGCCGCCCTCGGTCTGCCCGCGTCGGGTGCCGAGGCGATCGACGAGATCCGCTCGATCGAGGCACTCAAGTGCGCCCTGGAGGCCCGCCAGGCCCGGTTGGCCTTGGTCGTCGAGGCCGACCAGCGGGACCGCGCAGAGGCCGCCGGCGTGCCCACCGCACGGCGCTCGCGCGGAGTCGCGGCCCAGATCGCGTTGGCCCGCAGAGTCTCACCGTCCCGCGGCGCGATCCTTCTCGGCCTCGCTCACCGGTTGAGCAACCAACTCCCCCATACCTGGGAGGCGTTCCTCACCGGCCACATCTCCGAATGGCGTGCCACCCTCATCGCCCGTGACACGGCTTGCCTGAGCAGCGAGCATGCGGCCGTGGTCGACCACCGGATCGCCGCCGATCCGATCGCCTTGGAAGCGCGCGGAGATCGGGAGATCACCGGCACGATCCTGGCGATCTCCGCCCAGTTGGACGCCGCCGCGATGGTGAAGCGACGACGACGCGCCGAGACCGATCGTAGGGCCTGGGTCCGGCCGGCACCGGACTCGATGGTCTATCTGACCGCGCTGCTGCCCATGAAGACGGGGATCGCCGCCTACGCAGCGTTGAAACGAGCCGCCGAGACCGCCGTCAGCACCGGCCGGTCCGCCTCGTCCGGGCAGGCCATGGCCGATGAGTTGGTGCGTCGAGTCACCGGGTGCGACGGCCTCGTGCCGCCGGTCCGCCTCAACCTGGTCATGTCGGCCGACACGGTCTTCTCTGACACGGTCTTCTCCGACACGGTCTTCTCCGACACCGCGGGAACCTGCATCCTGGACGGCCAGCCGATCCCGGCTGACGTGGCCCGAGAACTCCTGGCCGACAACCTCACCAGCGGTGAGAAGACCCGGGTCCGGCGCCTGTTCGCCAAACCCGAGTCCGGGGCACTGATCGCCATGGAATCGACCAGTCGGCTCTTCCCCACCGGGCTGGCCGACCTGATACGACTCCGCGACCGATACTGCCGGACACCGTGGTGCGACGCACCGATCAGGCACATCGACCACCCCGAGGAGTTCCAGGCCGGCGGACCGACCACCCTCACCAACGGTCAAGGGCTCTGCGAAGCCTGCAACCACGCCAAACAAGCACCCGGTTGGTCGGCAGCCACCAGCACAACCAACGACACCGGTCGACATTCGGTCACCACCCACACGCCGACCGGCCACAGCTACCACTCCACCGCGCCACCCATGTCGCCCGCCCTGGTGCTGGCCACCTGACCAGGTCACGATCCTCCGCGGCGGGCAGTGGGTCACAGATCGAAGAGTGAGTCCGCGGCGTTGATGTCGACGTCGGCGCGCGGCGTGTGGGTTGCGCCGGACGACGTCGGCGGCTCGGGGGTCGACTCAGGTTCCGCTGCTGATGCGGGTTCCGGCTCGGGCTCGGGCTCGGCCTCAGATTCCGGCTCAACCTGCTCGACAGTTCCTTCAGCGGTGTTGAACCGCTCGCCCGTGATCGGGGAGAGGTCAGCAAAGCCCTTGGGCTCAACCGTCGTCGCGGGCTCGGGTTGAGCGACTTCCGGCGTCTTGACTGCTGCGACGATCGGGGCCGGAGCCTCGATGTCGAACAACGAGCCGAGCGAGTTGATATCGACCGAGGCAGGCTCGGGCGCCGGGGTCGGCTCCGGCTCGGCGGCCGGCTCCGCCTTCGCGGCCGGCTCCGGCTCGGCGGCCGGCTCCGCCTTCGCGGCCGGGGCTTCGGCAGGTGCAGCGAAGTCGAACAGCGATCCACCCGAGGACAGGTCGGCCTGGGGAACCTCGGCAGTCGGCTCCGGCGTCTGCGCGGCAGGTTCTGAAGCCGGGGTTGTTGCCGGTGTTTCGACAGGCTCAGCAGCCGGAGTAGCCGGAGTAGCCGGGGTGTCGAAGAGCGACGATGCATCGTCGAACAGCGACCCATCGGACTTCGGGGCTTCGGCAGCCTTCGGGGCTTCGGCAGGAGCCGGGGCCGCCGGCTCGTCGAACATCGACCCGGCGTCGCCGAACAGGTCGCTGCCACCCGCAGGGGTTTCAGGTGCTGGTCCGGCCCGGTCGGCCTTGACTGAGTCGGCCCTGACTGAGTCGGCGTTGACTGAGTCGGCCTCGGCGGGTTTCGAGACGGAAGCCGACTTGGCCTCGGGCTGGGCAACGTCGACCGCGGCAGCCGTCGTCGACCGCGACGACGGCTTCGCCAGCGCATAGCCCTCGAAGGACTTCGACACCTCGTGGGTGGGGACCGGCTCGGCGGCAATCTCACCCTGTCCGGGGGCGAGCTTGGTGGCCTGCTCACCCTTGACCGAGGCCAGCAGCATCTGGGCGACGTCGAGCACCTCGACCGCCTCGCCGGCATACCCGTCGGCCTGGGCCGCAGTCAGACCGTCGGAGAGCATCACCCGGCAGAACGGGCAGCCGACCGCGATCTGGTCCGCCCCGGTGGCCACGGCCTCGTCGGTGCGGTTGCGGTTGATCCGCGAACCGAGGTTCTCCTCCATCCACATCCGGGCGCCACCCGCACCGCAGCAGAACGACCGCTCGGAGTTGCGCGGCATCTCCACAACCTCAGCGCCGGGGAGGATCTGGAGCAGTTCCCGCGGCGGGGAGTAGACCTCGTTGTGGCGACCCAGGTAGCAGGGGTCGTGGTAGGTGATGGACCGCTTCGCAGCCCCGGCGCCCGAGGCGACCGGGGTCAGCCTGCCCTCGCGCACCAGCCGGTTGAGCAGTTGGGTGTGGTGCACGACCTCGAGCTCGATGCCGAAGTCCTTGTATTCGTTCTTCAGGGTGTTGAAGCAGTGCGCACAGGTCGAGACGACCTTCTTGACCCGGTACTCCTTGAAGGTCTCCACGTTCTGCTGCGCGAGGCCCTGGAACATGAACTCGTTGCCGGCACGACGGGCCGGGTCACCGGTGCAGGTCTCGCCGTTGCCGAGGACACCGAACGAGATGCCGGCCAGGTCCAGCAGTTCGGCGACCGCGCGGGTGGTCTTCTTGGCCCGGTCCTCATAGGCACCGGCACAACCGACCCAGAACAGCCAGTCGACCTCGTCGAGGGACTCGATGGTCTCGCCGACCACGTTGACCTCGAAGGGCAGGTCCTTGGCCCAGTCCAGTCGCGCGGACGGTGACATGTTCCACGGGTTGCCCTTCTGCTCCAGGCCCTTGAAGAGGCCGTTGAGCTCGGAGGGGAAGTTGGACTCCACCAGCACCTGGTAGCGGCGCATGTCGACGATGTGGTCCAGATGTTCGATATCGACCGGGCACTGCTGGACGCACGCGCCGCAGGAGGTGCAGGACCACAGCACATCTTCGTCGATGATCGCTTCCCCGCTCGGCGGGTTGTAGAACCACTCGCCGTCTTCGACCGGACCGACCAAGGGTGCCTCCAGCAATGCGGTGGCGGCGGCGCTGCCCTCGGCTGCGGCAGGATCTTTGAGGTAGGGCGCTTTGGCGTAGGCGTGATCGCGCAGGCCCATGATCAACAACTTCGGCGACAACGGCTTGTCGGTGTTCCACGCCGGGCACTGGCTCTGGCAGCGGCCGCATTCGGTGCAGGTAGTGAAGTCGAGGATGCCCTTCCAGGAGAAGTCCTCGATCTTGCCCACCCCCAGGCTGGCCGACTCGTCGAGCTCGTCGACGTCGTCGAGGGTGATGATCTTGCCGCCCGAGGTGAGCGGGCGCAGTGCACCGAGCGCAGTCCTTCCGGAACCGTCGCGCTTGAACCAGATGTTGACCCAGGCGGTGAACCGGTGCCAGGCCACCCCCATGGTCAGGTTGGTGGCGATCACGATCAGCCAGATCAGGGCCGAGAGCACCTTGACCATCGCGATCGCGATGACGGCGTTCTCCAGACCCTCCTTGCTGTCCGGGAACATCCAGGTCAGGCCCTGACTGATCGGGAAATGGAAGGCGGTGGCCTCGTCGGGGTGGTCGAGGGCGATCAGTTTCTTCTCGGCGGCGCGGATGAAGAGGATGGCGCTGGACTCCAGCAACACCATGAACTCGACGAAATAGGCCTGGTTGAAGTTCGACCCGAAGAAGCGGCTTCGGCGTCCGAGCTTTCGCGGGTGAACGACCTGGCGGTAGACGACCAGCGGGATGATCGCCAGCGCGCCGAACAATCCGATGAACTCACTGACCCACTCATAGACGAACCACTGGCCGATGATCGGCAGCGCGAAATGCGGGTCGAAGAGTTGCACGAATCCGGTGGCTACCGCGGTCGACAGGATCAGGAACGCCATGAAAGCGAACCAGTGCAGTATGCCGACCCAGGTCCACTGCAGCATCCTGGTGTGCAGGAAGGTTTCCTTCAGCATCGTCGCCGTGCGCCCCGCTGGGTTGTCGGTGCGCTTGGCACCTTCGGGCAGCGACTGCCCGATGGTGAGGGTCGCCAGCATCCCCCGGATCGCCCTGGTCAGGATCACAGCGGTGATCACCAAGGCGACAGCGCAGATCGCGATCGCAATGTTCTGGAACATCAGGCTCCTTCAGCTGTGTCGCGCCGGCCACATCCACGCAGACCGGCCCCACCCTAGGACGAGGACGACCGGGCGTCATGCACCGGACGCGTGAGAAGAATCGTAATGGGCGGTCACTTCGGCGGCTCAACCGCACCCTGATGTCAGATCGGAAGCTAGGTGACATCGTCCAGGTGTTGACGTGACATCACTATGATGTCATAGTGGTGCGCATGGACATCACGCCGTTCGTCGAGAGCCTGCGACGCGACCTCGTGGCCGCCGCCCAGGCATCCGGCCCAGAAGCCGCCGCCACGGCGGAGCGCCTGGGGTTCGCCCTCGAACCGGCCGCCCGCCTCGCCCTGATGGAGGCGGTCAGCCAGGCCGCAGCTGAGATCACCGCCGAGTTGCCCCTTGGCAGCGTCGACGTGCGACTGGCGGGGCGAGACCTCGCGTTCGTGGTGCAGGCGCCCGCTCCGGCGGCACCTCCGCCCCCGCCAGAGCCGCCCGCCTTCGATGAGTCCGAGGACGCCACCGCCCGCATCACCTTGCGGCTTCCTGAGGCCGTCAAGGCACGCGCCGAGGAGGCGGCAGCCCGGAACGGCACCAGTCTCAACACCTGGCTTGTCGCCGTCATCCGCCAGGCCACCCGTGAGGGCGGCATCCGCGTCGACGTGGATCTGAGTTCGATTCCCCAAATGATCAACGAGGCCATGAGCGGCTTCGACCCGATGAAGTCCGGCAAGCCCGGCAAACGCATGAACGGATGGATCTGATGGCTACTCGCGAACAGCACTTCGTCACCCCTGACCAGGCCAAGATCTACGTCGAGATCTCCAAGGGCACCGTGCGACTGACCACCGCAACCGACCGCCGAGCGGCGGACGGCTCTCACCGCACCGATCTGCGGATCGACGGCGACGACCTCGACGCCCTCGAGATCCACCAGGAGGGCGACGAGATCTCGATCATCGTTCCCCGCAAGGCCGGCGGACTCCTGCGGATGGGCTCGACCCCGACCGTCGTGGTCGAGCTCCAAACCTCGCCCGGCGCTCAATTGCGCACCAAGACCGCCTGCGCCAACGTCGTCACCGACGGAGACCTCGCCGCCCTGTGGGCCCAGACGGGCTCAGGCGACATCGTCGCCAGCACCGTGTCCGGCCCGATGACGGTGGCCACCGGATCGGGTGACGTGGTCGCCGAGCACGTGGCCGGCGAGTTCAGTGTCAAGACCGGTTCGGGCGACATCGCGCTGGGTCACGGCGGCTCGGAGGTCAACATCGCCACCGGGTCGGGCGACCTGCAGATCCGCCACGCCTCGGGCGCGATCGGCGCCAAGACCG
>JBPPMQ010000108.1:0-4266 GCA_051306135.1 Nocardioides sp.
ATGACCATCTACGCCGACTACCAGCGCGACCGCATCGGCTGGTTCTTCGGCCTCTCCGGAGGCCAGCTGATGTTCCTGGCGCTGGCCAGCCTGCCGGCGTTCTGGGCGATCAGCCGCGGAGCGTGGTTCTCTGCGTTCCTGTTCGCCTTGGTCTGGCTGTTCCTGCTGGCCATCACCGTGATCCCGGTCCGGGGCCGCTCGGCCACGGGCTGGGTGTTCGCCTCGACGACGTACGCCGTCGGCGGGCTGCTCGGCTGGACCTCGTTCCGTGCCAAGGCCACCGAGGGCCGCGCCGAGGACCTCGACACCCCCGACCTTCCCGGGGTGCTGCAGGGCATCAAGATCCACGACGGCCCGCCGCACGGCTCGCAGCTGCAGCGGGTCGGAGTGATCCACGATGACGCCACGAAGACGTGGGCAGTCACCGCCTCGATCGTCCACCCCGGCATCGGCATGAAGGACACCGAGGAGCGCAGCCGTTACGGCGAGGCGCTGGCCGGGCTGCTCGACGTCGCCGGCCGCACCGAGAAGGTCGACGAGATCCTGTTCATGGTCCGCACCGTCCCCGAGGACGGCGCCGAGCGCGATCTGTGGGTCAACAAGCACCGCCGCGACAACGCCCCACAGCTGTCCGAGGTCGTCAACAGCGACCTCGCGGTGGGCCTCACGCAGGCGTCGGTGCGCACCGAGCAGTTCGTGACAATCGTCGTCCCGGAGACCCGGATCGCCCGGTCGGCCAAGGAGTCCGGGGGCGGCTTCGAGGGCCGCTGCCGCGAGCTCTACCTGCTCATGGCCGAGATCGAGGCCCAGCTGCGGGGCCCGATGGGGATGACGTCGGTCCGCTGGCTCACCTCGCCGGAGCTCGCCCTGGCGTCCCGGACCGGGTTCGCCCCAGGCGATCGCGCCGGCATCGTCGAGGCCCTCGCCATGCGGGAGAAGGACCCGAGCGTGAACGCCGACGTCCCGTGGGCGCTGGCCGGGCCCTCGGGCGCCGACGCGACGGTGCGGCACTACAGCCACGACGCGTGGAACTCGATCAGCGCCACCATCAAGCTCCCGACCCGCGGCGTGGCCATGGGCGCCCTGGCGCCGATCCTCACCCCGAGCGAGTCCGGTGAGCGACGCTCGTTCGTCGTCGCCTTCCCGGTCGTGTCCCAGTCCAAGGCCGACCGGCAGTCCGGCAACGCCGAGTGGGCCGCAGACCTGGCTGAGGGAATGAACGAGAAGCTCGGCCGCAAGACCCGTGCCAAGCAGCGCGACGAGGCCCACAAGGCCCGCGGCCTGGACGCCAAGCTGGCCCACGGCAACGCGCTGGTCCGGCCTTACGCCGTGTGCACGGTCACGGTTCCCAAGACGCTGCGGATCACCGAGTTCGGCCGTCGCCTGGACGCCTCGATCCGCCGCGCCGGGTTCGCGCCCCTGCGGCTCGACCTGGCCCAGGACGTCGGTTTCGCCGCCTCGACCATCCCCGTCGGGATGAGCCTGACCCGGAGCGGAGACGCCTGATGCCCACCACGACCCGCCGGAACCGCGGCGGCGCCGATCGAGGCAGGGACATGGCGGCCTTGTTGTCCGACTTCGGCCACGACCTGCCCACGATCCCCCCGCTCGCCCCGGAGGCCAAGGAGCCCCGGATCTTCAAGTACGCCCCGCGCCGCGGTGCAGCCCGCCGCGGCCGCGGCTGGGCGCCCGCCACCGCCCCGGCGCAGGCCTGGCGGATGACGAGTGACCAAGCACCGGTGTTCTGGCCGTTCGTGTCCGCGCCGGCCCTGCCGCCGACCGGGGCGCAGATGGGCGTCGACCAGCTCTCCGGCGGCTCGTTCTACTGCGACCCCTTCGGCTGGGTGCTGCGCGACGACGTGTCGGCGACCAACCCGAACATCTTCCAGTTCGCCAAGCCGGGCACCGGCAAGTCCGGCACCACCAAGGCGTTCTGCACCCGGATGATGCCCTTCGGCTACCGGACCCTGGTCCTGGGTGACCCCAAGGACGAGTACGAGTCACTGTGCCGCGCGCTCGGCGTCGAGCCGTTCGTCATCGCCCCCGGCTTCTGGGCACGAATCAACCCGTTGGCCATGGGCCCGCTCGGCCACGACTGGGAGAAGCTCTCGGCCGAGGAAGCCCAACGGCGCACGACGATCATCTTCAAGCGCTGGCTGGTCCTGATCCGCGGCCTCGTCGGCAGCATGAAGCTCGACGACCAGCGCCGAGTGCCGTTCGGGCCCGACGAGAGCGACGTCGTCCGCAACGCCTTGGCGATCCTCACCGGTTACGCCGCCGGCAACTCGATCCTCACCGAGACCACCATCCCGCGGCTGTGGGACCTGCTGCGCAACCCCACCGAGGAGCTCGTCCGGGCATGCGAGTACGGGAACACCCGCCAGTTCCTCGACCAGACCCGGCTGCTGCGCAACGCGCTCGGCGAGCTGGTCACCGGCACCCTGGCCGGCCTCTTCGACGACTTCACCAACATCGAGGTCGACTGGCGCGCCCCGATCCAGTCGTTCAGCCTCTCCCGGCTCGACGGCCTCGGGGACGAGGCCGTGGGCATCGCGCTGCTGTGCATGAACTCCTGGGGCCGCGGGCTGCGCGAGATCGCCGAGCCCGGCGACCTGCGCATCGTCGTGCGCGACGAGGTCTGGAAGCAGATGCGCCTCGGCGTCTCCGCGGTGATGAGCTTCGACGCGGACCTGCGGCTCTCGCGCGGCATGGCCGGCAAGGGCGGCGACATCCAGTTCGCCAACCTTCACAAGCCCTCCGACCTGCTCTCGGTCGGCGATGCCGATTCCCAGGCCGCGATGATCGCCAAGGACCTCCTCGAGCTCGCTGACATCAAGATCCTCGGCGGTCAGAAGCCGCGCGTCGCGCGCGAGCTCGACTCGATGCTCGGCTTCGGCCCAATCGCCCAGGACCTCGTCTCCGGGTGGGCGATGCAGGACAAGGGCCGCGCGCTGTGGTGCGTCGGAGACGCGACCTACAAGGTCCAGACGGTGCTCCACCCGCTGGAGAAGAAGCTCTACTACACCAACGAGGCCATCGAGGCCGCCGGCTGAGGCGCTCGGGACTGACCTGTCGTGAAGAAGCTGCTCCTCGCCGGACTGCCGGTCCTGATCGTCTTCATGGCCCTGCCGTTCGTCGTGACCCTGATCGTGGTCATGACTACGACCGCGGCCGCCGAGTGTCGCACCCAGACCAGCGAGACCGCACCCACCGAGCTCGGCGACCTCGGTGTCATCGACGGCCCCGTGGGCGGCCCGGTCAAGGGCAACATCACCATGGCGCAGGCCAACATCCCGCGCCGCTCCGGCCTCGACGGGTTCCGGGCCTCCATGCCCCAGGTGCTGTCGACCAATCCCGACTTCGTGAGCCTCAACGAGGCCAGCGGCTGGAGCTTGGCGCAGATCGAGGCAGCCGCCCCCGGCTATGGAGCGTTCCGGGTCGCCGACCACACCGGCGACAACAACTCGATGGGCAACGTCGTGCTCTGGAAGCGCGACACCTGGTCCAAGGCCAACGGTGGCCGGGTCACCCTCGCCGTCGACGACAACACCTACTACAAGGGCCGCCCGGTCACCTGGGACCGGTTCGCCACCTGGGTGATCCTCGAACGCGCCGACGGCGCCGTGGTGTCGGTGATCTCCACCCACCACATGACCAACCCGCACAAGTACCCCCGCCAGCACGGGAACCCGCCGCTGACCCGGCCCCAGCAGTACGGCGCCGGCATGGACATCCTGCTGCAGCTGCGCAACTCGCTGGCCACCCACGGCCCGGTGCTCATCGGCGGCGACATGAACACCCACGCTTCCTACACCGACCTGCCGTGGGCGGCGGCCGCGAAGATGAAGGCCGCCGGCTACGGCTGGCACAACCACGCGGTCGACTTCGTCTTCTTCCCCCAGCACCAGGGCGTGCGCCTCGAGCGGGGATGGTCCGGAACGATGGTCTCCGACCACCACTGGATCTCCGCCCGCCTCTCCATGAACGGCGTCGGCCCCGAGAGCGCGCCCGCGCCCGCGGCCACCAGCGATGGCGTGGTGAACGCCGCCCACACCACGAGGACCTCGGCGGAGCCGCCATCCGGGGACGTGCTCGCCCCGCTGATGCGGCTGCGGTTCGCCTCCAGCTACCCGACCCTGACCACCGAACAGGCCCGCAACGCGATCACCATCGCCCAGATCGCCCGCGACCTCCAGGTTCCCCGCTACGGGCTGCAGATCGCGATCGCCACCGCGATCCAGGAGTCCAAGCTGGTCAACCTCACCG
>JBPPMQ010000004.1:0-2395 GCA_051306135.1 Nocardioides sp.
CTCTCCGACGAGGACCCGACCTTCACGGTCAAGGCCGACGAAGAGACCGGCCAGACCATCATCGCCGGCATGGGCGAGCTCCACCTGGAGATCCTCGTCGACCGGATGAAGCGCGAGTTCCGCGTCGAGGCCACCGTCGGCAAGCCGCAGGTCGCCTACCGCGAGACCATCCGTCGCGAGGTCAAGAACCACAGCTACACCCACAAGAAGCAGACCGGTGGTTCGGGACAGTTCGCGAAGGTCGTCATCTCGCTCGAGCCCAACATCGACCCCGAGACCGGGCTCGGCGCAGGCTATGAGTTCGTGAACGCCGTCAGTGGTGGTCGCATTCCGCGGGAATACATTCCCTCGGTCGACGCTGGCGCCAAAGACGCCATGGAGTTCGGCGTGCTGGCCGGCTACCCCATGGTTGACGTGAAGGTTTCGCTTGAGGACGGCGCCTACCACGACGTCGACTCCTCCGAGCTTGCCTTCAAGATCGCCGGCAACCAGGCCTTCAAGGAGGCCGCCCGCATGGCCAAGCCGGTGCTGCTGGAACCGATGTTCGCAGTCTCTGTGACCACCCCCGAGGACTACCTCGGCACGGTGATCGGCGACATCAACTCTCGCCGTGGCCAAATCCGCGCGCAGGAAGAAAGCCACGGCGATCTCGTCGTGTCCGCCCTCGTGCCGCTGTCTGAAATGTTCGGGTACGTCGGTGACCTCCGGTCCAAGACCAGTGGTCAGGCGTCGTACTCGATGGAGTTCGACTCGTACGCCGAAGTTCCTTCGAACGTCGCCGACGAGATCGTCAAGAAGGCCCGCGGCGAGTAATACGCCTAGGATCTTCGGCATCAGTCCATTCAAACGAGTCAAGTAACAACACACAGGAGGAGCCAGTAATGGCTAAGGCGAAGTTCGAGCGGACCAAGCCGCACGTGAACATCGGCACCATCGGTCACATCGACCACGGGAAGACCACGCTGACCGCTGCGATCACCAAGGTCCTGCACGACGCGTTCCCGGACCTGAACGCCGCTTCGGCGTTCGACGAGATCGACAAGGCTCCCGAGGAGCGTCAGCGCGGCATCACGATCTCGATCTCACACGTCGAGTACCAGACCGAGGCCCGCCACTACGCGCACGTCGACTGCCCCGGTCACGCCGACTACATCAAGAACATGATCACCGGTGCGGCCCAGATGGACGGCGCGATCCTGGTGGTTGCCGCCACCGACGGTCCGATGCCGCAGACCCGTGAGCACGTGCTGCTCGCCCGCCAGGTCGGCGTACCCGCCCTGGTCGTGGCGCTCAACAAGTGCGACATGGTCGACGACGAAGAGCTCATCGAGCTCGTCGAGATGGAGGTGCGCGAGCTCCTCAACGAATACGAGTTCCCGGGCGACGACATCCCGGTCGTGCGCGTGGCTGCCTTCCCGGCGCTGCAGGGTGACGCCAAGTGGGGCGAGTCGATCCTGGAGCTCATGGCGGCTGTCGATGAGTCCATCCCCACCCCGGAGCGTGAGACGGACAAGCCGTTCCTCATGCCCGTCGAGGATGTCTTCACCATCACCGGTCGTGGCACCGTCATCACCGGCCGCATCGAGCGCGGCATCGTCAAGGTCGGCGAAGAGGTCGAGATCGTGGGCATCCGCGAGACCTCGCAGAAGTCGACCGTCACCGGTGTCGAGATGTTCCGCAAGCTGCTCGACGAGGGTCAGGCTGGCGAGAACGTGGGTCTGCTTCTTCGTGGCACCAAGCGCGAGGACGTCGAGCGCGGCATGGTCGTGATCAAGCCGGGCACCACCACCCCGCACACCAACTTCGAGGCGTCTGTCTACATCCTCTCGAAGGAAGAGGGCGGCCGTCACACGCCGTTCTTCAACAACTACCGTCCCCAGTTCTACTTCCGTACGACTGACGTGACCGGTGTTGTGACCCTGCCCGAGGGCACCGAGATGGTCATGCCGGGTGACAACACCGAGATGTCGGTCGAGCTCATCCAGCCCATCGCGATGGACGAGGGTCTGCGCTTCGCCATCCGCGAGGGTGGCCGCACGGTCGGCGCCGGCCGCGTCACCAAGATCACCAAGTGATCTAACGCTTCACTTCGCGAGGCCTCACTCCTTCGGGAGTGGGGCCTCGTGGCATTTGTCCGTACGCCGGTCGGACGCCGGGCGTACGACGACCGACGACTGCGGGATGCGTTCGGCCCACCGGGTAGCGCCGGGCATGGCTCGCTCGTCGGCCTGGCCTTACCTGTGCGCGTCGGGCGCTCGATGGTCGAGACGTCGACGGGCCAGGGCTGGTGGAGCAGCGCCGCGTCCCTGTCGGGCAGCGAACCCGCCCACAGTGCCGAGAGTCGGGGTAGTCGGGATAGGACACGTCGATCCGGCACGGTTCGATCGCGGGTCGG
>JBPPMQ010000027.1:0-3787 GCA_051306135.1 Nocardioides sp.
GAGGCCGTCTACGGCAACATCCCACGCGCCGGCCTGCGGCTGATCACCTGCGGCGGGCTGGACCCGGTCACCAACAGTTACGAGCAGAACGTCGTGGTCTTCGCCGTCCTGGTGGCCTGACCCGGACGGTCCGCAACGCGGGCCTGGCCCAGGAACTCGCCTGAATCGTCCTTGCTCGAGCGCGCCAGCGACGCATCTACACGGTCAGTAGACACAGGCGGCAAGTGGTGGTAGAGGTGGATGTACAGGTGTGACCGACGCCACAGAGTGCGCCCGGCACCGCACGATGATTCGAGACGAGGAGCACGACATGGCGGTACAAGGAGCGGAATTCCTCCGGTCGCTTTACCAGGACTGGTCCGAACGAATGGCAGCCGACCCGGAGATGTCGGTCCCGATGCTGCGCAGCCTGTTCGACGACTGGCACCAGGCCACCCGCGAGCCAGAGGACGTGACCTACCGAGAGGACGAGTTGGCCGGCGTACCCGCCATCTGGTGCCTGCCCGCAGGGGCCGACGACCAGCAGGTCCTGCTCTACACCCACGGGGGCGGCTTCGTCGTCGGCTCGGCGGCCAGCCACCGGAAGGTGGCCGGCCACGTCGCGAAGGCACTGGGCGTCACTGCGGTCGTGCTGGACTACCGCCTCGCGCCTGAGCACCCTTTCCCGGCTCAGCTTGAGGATTCGACTGCCGCCTATGGGGAGCTGCTGAACCGGGGCTACCAGCCGCAGAACATCACCACCATCGGAGACTCTGCGGGAGGCAACCTCGCGGTGGCCACGGTGCTCAAGCTCCGTGACGACGGTGTCCCGCTGCCCGGCGGCGTCATCGCCTTCTCCCCCTGGCTGGACATGGAGCACCGAGGCGAGACCCTGGTGACCAACGAGGCCACCGACGCGCTCGTCGACAAGCCGCTGCTGGAAGGGATGTCGGCTGCCTTCCTCGGCGAGACTGCCTCGCCGACCGATCCGCTGGCGAACCCGCTGTACGCCGACTACACCGGCTTCCCACGGCTGCACATCAGCGCAGGGTCGGTCGAGACGTTGGTGGACAACGCCACCCGCCTGGCCGAGCTAGCCCGCGCCGCGGGCGTCGACGTGGCGCTGAGCGTGGTGGATGGCCAGCAACACGTCTTCCCGATGCTGGCCGGCCGAGCGGTGGAAGCCGACGACGAGATCCAGCGGATCGCCAAGTGGTACCGAGGTTGAGCTTCGAGACACTGACTGGGGAGAATCTGCGCTTGTGCTGACCGCGGCCGGGGTCGTCCGCGCTGCCGAGCGCTGCCGCCTTACCGACGAGTGCGGTCCGCCGCGAGCCGAAGACGTGAGTCCGGATGCGGGTACTGCGCATCTGGTAGGGCGTGCGCATCTGGTAGGACCTGCGGTACGACGTTCGCATCCCTGTCAGCCTCGACCAACAGTCCCTCACGACCCCGTCCCCATCCGATTCGCCCACATCCGATTCGCCGGGGTATCCCTCGACGTCGGGCGAGGCGAGGCCACTCGGCCCCAGGTCGACGCTGGGCACGGTTGCGGAAAGCCGACCGGAGCGACACCACAATTGCCGGACGGCTTCCTCATCGGCGACGGGCTCCGCGGCCAACTCGAGCAAACGCTTCAACTGAATCCGCGGCCGGGCCGACACCGCCGGCTCGGTGACGTCCAACTGGTCCGCGGCCTGCGCGACGCTGACTGCTCCGATGCTTCATGGCGCCGGAACTCGTCGGCTCAGCGTTTGCTGCCGAGCAGGACGGCCTTGCGGGCTTCGTACTCCTCGTTGTCGAGCTCGCCGCGGGCGAACCGCTCGTCGAGGATGTCCATCGGGTCACGGTGAGCCGTCTGGTCGGTCGGCGCGCTGTTGCGGTCACCGCGGCTGTTGGTGCCTCGGAAGATCATCATGCCGGCGAAGATCACGGCGCCCCAGAAGATGCTCATCATCAGGATCATGGCGATCCAGTTCCCGGCGTCCATGCCTCCGTTGTTGTACCAACCCATCATCGTGCTCAGCTCCTTGGTTGTTCGTTGGCTCCACTGTGCTCTGCGGACCACGGCCGACTGGTCATGGTTCTGTGAAGGTTCACTGAAGAAGTGGTCCACTGGCGTGCGGCGCGTGATCGCGGCCGCCTTCGGCTGGCACCATGAGGGCCATGTCGGACCTCAGCCATCCCGAGCCCGCGGTCCAGGCTGCTGAGGCGACGGCGTCGCCACAGCGCCCGCCATCAGGCATGCGGGCCTTGGTAGTGGAGGACGAGACTTCGTTGGCGAACCTGATCGGTAGCTACTTCGAGCGTGACGGCTTCGAGGCCACCATCAGCCACGACGGTCTGCAGGCAGTAGAGCTCGCTCGCGAGGTCGATCCCGACGTCGTTGTCCTCGACCTGGGGTTGCCCAGCTTGGACGGAGTCGAGGTCTGTCGTCAGATCCGAACCTTCTCCGATGCGTACGTCGTGATGCTCACCGCGCGCAGCGACGAGATCGACACCTTGGTCGGGCTGTCCGTCGGCGCGGATGACTACGTGACAAAACCGTTCAGCCCCCGCGAGCTGATGGCGCGGGTGCACGCGATGCTGCGTCGGCCGAGACAGTCCAGAGAGCAGGCGGACGCGGGTGAACCGCTGGCCCAGCTGCGAACGTTCGGCGCCTTGAGCATCGATACGTCTGGACGTGACATCTGGCTCGACGGCGTACCCGTAGCTCTCACCCGGACCGAGTTCGACCTGCTGGCGGCATTGTCGGCACGGCCCCGGCTGGCCTTCAGCCGGCGTCAGCTCATCGACGACGTCTGGGGGCCATCCTGGGTGGGTGACGAGCATCTGGTCGACGTCCACATCGGTCACCTGCGCCGCAAGCTGGGCGACGACGCGGCGGACAGTTTGTACGTCCGCACGGTGCGTGGGGTCGGCTATCGGATGGGAACTGGCCAGTGAGCAACCGGGGGCGAGTGCGGTGGGGTTTCGCTTCGCGGCTCCTCTCTGCACAAGCCTTGGTGCTTGTCGCCGGTGCGGTGACGACGTGGGTCGGCGCTTCATTCGTGGGGCCGAGCATCTTCCGTGACCACCTGCACCGGGCCGGGGTGTCGCACACGCAAGCCGAGGGCCGGCATGTCGAGGAGGCCTTCAGGTCCGCGCTTCTGATCTCGATCTCGGTCGCGCTCCTGGCCGCAACCATCACCGCTCTGGCAGTGACCTGGTACTTCACCCGCCGCGTGAAGCGCTCGATCGGTAAGGTGGCCTCGGCGGCCTTCGAGGTCGCTGCCGGACGCTATGACGATCGGGTTGCCGACCCGGGTCTCGGAGTCGAGTTCGCCACGCTCGCCGAGAGCTACAACTCGCTGGCCCAGCGGCTCGGGAAGGTCGAGGCGATCCGGCGGCGGATGCTCGCCGACCTCGCCCACGAGATGCGGACCCCTCTGGCGACGGTGGAGGCACATCTGGAGGCCGTCGAGGACGGGGTGCGCAGCCTGGATGAGGACACGCTGACAGTGATCCGCCTCAGCACCCGCAGACTCGGCCGGCTCGCGGAAGACATCGCAGCGGTCTCCCAGGCAGAAGAGGGCACCCTCGACACCCATCGACAAGCCGTCGAGGCAAGCGCCTTGGTCTCGGCAGCATCTGAGGGTGCCCGAGATCGCTTCGCGGCGAAGGGCGTCCACCTCGACACCCACCTGAGCGCCAACGACCCGGTGTTGGCGGATCCCGACCGCATCGGTCAGGTCCTGAGCAACCTGCTCGACAATGCCCTGCGTCACACTCCGTCCGGGGGCAGCGTCACGCTGAGCTGCCGCCGCCA
>JBPPMQ010000029.1:0-28938 GCA_051306135.1 Nocardioides sp.
CAAACAAACACCAACAAAACCCAGACCAAAGCCTGGGCAGTCAGAATCATTGTCAAAACCATCCACGAATGGACAGGGCAAATTAATTCATCGACTATCACACACTGTTGAGTTCTCAAGAATCACACGCGGCTGGCCGGTTGCCCGGCCAGAGCTTCGATTCCACCATCGCGCACCAACTCGCCAGGATTTATGTGGCCCGATGTGATCGGGGCGCACAGTCACCCTGCTGAGAGTGTTTGTGGTGGCCACCTTCGGAGCCGAAGGCCCGACCTTCCGGTCTTGCCTCCCGCCGCTCCGTGGCGACAAAGAGAACATTACATGTCTCTGCGGGGCTTGCCAAATCGAGAGCGCACCTCGCGGACAGGTCGGTCCGAGCGGGCCCCGAAGGCCGGATCTGAGCGTGGATCGGGGCCTCGGGAGCGCCGAACCCACTGCGGGCAGGCAGGCCGCGCGGAACCCGGATGAGTAAAGGTTTGCGCCCACTTTCGCGCACACCGGGCGCTCCCGCTCGCAGGGTCAACGGATCTCGACCCCGGCGAATCGCTTCTTCCCACGCCGCAACACCAGCCACGACCCGTCGATCAGGTTCGCGTCGTCCACGACGTCGTCCTCGGAGGCAACTCGGACGTTGTTCACGTAGGCCCCTCCCTCACTGATGGTGCGTCGCGCTTCACCGCGGCTGGCGACCAGGCCACTGGCAAGGAACAGGTCGACTACGCCGCGCGGATCGGTCCGACTGATCGCGACGGCGCCCGCCTCGGTGAGAGCAGCGGCCAGTGTCGAGGCGCTCAGCGCCGCCAAGTCTCCTCCGCCGAACAGCGCCGCAGCCGCCGCCTTGGCCTGGTCGGTCTGCTCGGCTCCGTGCACCAGGGTCGTCATGTGATCGGCGAGCGCCTTCTGGCCGGCACGCCCCCAGGGCTCCTCGGACGTGGTGCGCTCGAGGTCCTCGATGTCGTCGTGGGAGAAGAAGGTGAACAGGCGCAACATCTCCCCCACCTTGACGTCTTCGATGTTGAGCCAGAACTGGTGGAAGGCGTAGGGCGACATCATCTCGGGATCGAGCCAGAGCGCGCCGGACTCGGACTTGCCGTACTTGGTGCCGTCGGCTTTGGTGACCAGTGGCGTGGTGAAGGCGTGCACGGTCTCCCCGGTCGCTCGCCGGATCAGTTCCACGCCACCGGTGATGTTGCCCCACTGGTCCGACCCACCGAACTGGAGTGAGACGCCGAAGTCTCGATGCAGGGTCAGATAGTCCATCGACTGCAACAACACGTAGGAGAACTCTGTGTAAGAGATTCCGGACTCCAGCCGATTGCGCACCGTGTCACGTGCCAACATCCGGTTGACGGGGAAGTGCTTGCCGATATCGCGCAGGAAGTCGATGGTCGACAGCGGTGCGGTCCAGTCGTAGTTGTTGACCATGGTGGCCGCGTTGGAGCCCTCGAAGGAGAGGAACGGCTCGATCTGGCGCCGTACCCGGTTGGTCCAGTCTTTGACCGTGTCCAGGGAGTTCAGGGTCCGTTCGCCGGAGTCCTTCGGGTCGCCGATCATCCCGGTCGCCCCGCCGACCAGCGCGAAGGGGGTGTGGCCGGCGCGCTGCAGTCGCGCCGCGGTGACGATCTGAAGCAGGTTGCCCAAGTGCAGGCTCGGGGCAGTCGGGTCGAACCCGATGTAGAAGCGGACACTGTGCGCGGCCAAGGTGTCGGCAAGCGCGGCGCGGTCGGTCGAATCGGCGATCAAGCCGCGCCAGTCCAGGTCATTGAGGAGGGTTGGGTCGAGTTCCACGGGTCCAAGCGTGCCCCATCGAAGCGCTCGTTCCCCAATCTTGTCCGGAGGTCGAACTAGACCTCCGGTCGCACTCGAGGCCGCATCTGCGTGAGTGGGCCGGGTGGTGGGCCGGGTGGGGCTTGAACCCACGACCCAAGGATTATGAGTCCTCTGCTCTAACCGACTGAGCTACCGGCCCGCGGCCGAAGCCTAACGGCTCACCCGGCCGGGCAAGCAAGCCCGGCCTCGCTCACGACTGCCTCAGGAGCACAGCCACGGCTGCCTCAGGAGCACAGCAGGGTGATGTCGGCGCGGTCGACCTTCAACTGGTCCTTGCTCCTGCCGCAGACGATTCGATCGGTGTTCTGGTCCTCGGCACGGATGCGGTCCTTACCCTCACCGGAATACAGACAGTCCGATCCGGGGCCGCCGATGATCGTGTCCACGCCATCGCCTGCGACGATCTGGATCTCGTCGTTGGTGCACATGCCGCCGTCGTTGCCGGGACCCGCGTTGAGCAGGTCGGCGTCGTCCCCTCCGCGGATCCAGTCCTGGCCGGGTCCCCCGAACAGGCGGTCGCGACCCATGGCGCCGTTGATGAAGTCGTCGCCCGGTCCCGTCTTGACCACGTCGTGACCGGCATCGGTGAGTACCCAGACCCGGATCCAGGACGGCACCTTCGTCGCGATGATCCTGTCGTTGCCCAGACGCGGCCAGACAGTCAAGAACATTGAGTCCTTGAAGCGCTTCGGGATCGTGCAGACCGCCGAGACGCCCTTGTCGACAGCGACACGTCGGCAGTTGTCGGAGATGCGCTTCCAGGACTTCGTGCCCTTGTCGGTCAGGCGCAGTTTGCCGTTGGACATCTTCACGGTCATGTTCGAGTTCTGTTGCCCCGACGCGTAGTTGATGCCGCACGTGTTGACTCGCAAGATGCCCTGATCCTTCATGGGTTCGATCTTGCCCAGATGCCCGTCGACCAATTCGGTGAGCGGGTGGTACGGCGCCTTGGTGCAGTCGGCCTCCTTGTCCGGCCATTGCTCTTTGGGGGCCGTGACCGACCGGCTCTGCTGGGGATCGGTGCCAGCGGACGGATTCGGTGTCAGGGCGATCGAGGCGACGGCAGCAATGACCACCAAGGGGAGCAACTTCATCGGGGGGCTCTCTCAGTTAGTTGCGTTCGGGGGTGGGTGGCCCCCAGTTTCGGGTAGAACTCAACGCCCATTCTGACGCATGCAACGGGGGTCTGTCTTGGAAATCGCAATGACGGCGGACTGGCTGGCCACCACTGTCACTGACGTTGTGGTCTTCCCCCGCCGCTGCGGCCCCGTGATGTCGCCCACGCGACCATGAGTCCGACCGCGATCAGACCGGTCACCGCGATCGCGACCACAGGTAGCCACGACGGCGAGGTGTCTTCTGCTGCCGTCGCACTCTCGGTCCCGGTGGCCGGGTCTGCCGGCGTCTGCGGCTCCGGCGGTGACGAGGGCTCGGGTGTCGGCGGGGCCTGGGAGGCTGCCCCGGGGGATGTCTGGTCGCCGGTCACCTGTCCGAGCGCGGCGCCCGCATCGACGACGCCGGCGCCGAGTCTGGGGTCTTGATTCGGATTGGCGGCGGTGCTGGTGACTGCCGAGGCGATCTCGGTCGGCGTGGAGGCGCCTGCCTGGACCAACAGCGCTGCCTCAGCGGAGACGAGTGGGGCAGCCATCGACGTGCCGGACATGGTGGCATATCCGGCAGAACCGTTCGGGAACATCGTCGTGGGGTAGCGCGGCACAGTCGAGATGATGTCGACCCCGGGAGCGGCGACCGCTCGAGGATCTCCGACGTTGGTGAACGGTGCAGGCTGATCGGATCGGTCGGAGGCCACCACGACCAATCCGGGTACGCCGGGTCGGAAGAGTCTTTCGAACTGTCCTTCATTGCCGGCCGCTACGACGACTACGGCGGTGCGGGACGCGGCTCGGATGGCGAGCGCCTCGGGTCCGCCCTTGCGAAGCCGGCTACCGATGCCGCTGTCGCCGATCGATAGGTTGATGACGTCCGCTCCCTGCTCTGCGGCCCAGGTGATCCCCTGCGCGACGGTGGAGTTGTCGCCGGAGCCGTCGGCGTCCAGAACCCGGACCGGCAGGAGCGTTGCCGCCGGGGCACCGCCGGGAGTTGATGAGTCGGCGGACGCCGCAACGATCCCGGCGACGTGGGTGCCGTGACCGTTCTCGTCGCGCGGGTTGGCGTCGCCGTCGACAAAGTCCCAACCAGCCAACAGGCGGCCGGCGAATGCGGGGTGGGTGAGGTCCACGCCGGTGTCGACGACGGCGACCACGACTCCACTGCCGTCCGCGCCGCGCCCCGCGAGGCCATCGAAACCAGCGTTGACCAGCGGATAACGCTCGGCCGTCGGGAGTCCCGGCGCCGCATCGGACTCCGCCGCGGGCATCACCAGCGAGGCCACTGCCGCAACGGCGACTGCACAGGAAAAAGCCAAGCGCCCCGAAGTGACGCCCATCGCCCGAAGGGAGGCCCCGGCGCTGGCTTGAGTGCCTAGCATTCGGTGCCGCCGTCGGCGAGGGCACCGTCGAGGTTGTCGACTGGCGCGTCGACTTGCAGCGCTAGTCCGGCGGCCCGGGCTTCGATGCCGGTCAGGCGCGCTCCTGGGGGAAGCGCGTCGAGGATGGCAGAGGCGTCGAACGCACTGGTGTCCAGGCCGGTCCGCCGCAGGAGATCATCGGCAACGTCGGGATCGACTACCCAGTTGCCGATCTGGACCGCGTCGATGCTGAGGTCTAGTCCGGATCCGTCGGTCGCAGGCGCGAGAGCGATGGCGAGTTCGACTGGACGGGGCGCGCCGGCCAGGGCAGCCCACAGGCGCCCGTCGCGCGCCTCGAAGTCGAGGCTGGTGCCAGGCGGGAGGCTCTCGGCGCTGATGAGTCGGCGCAGCTGGGGGTAGGCGATGGTGAGATCCAGGTGAGCGGTTGTCCCTGCGGCGACATCGCCGCTGCGACTGACCTCGGGGAGGTTCACATCGAGGTCTATCGGCACCGACCGAGGTCCGATGGTGGCACTTGCGCCGCGCAGGGTGACGTCGCTGACCTGGCCACTGACGACGGAGAACAACACGGGGAACTGTCCGATATCGACCGACAGATCGGTACCGAGTCCGCAGGCGGCCTCGGCGATCCGGTCGGCAACGACCCTCCGAGTGACCGTTTCAGCGGCTGCGACGAGCACGAGAACAAGAACCAGTCCGGTCAGGCTGAAGATGAATCTGCGCCGACGTGGCGCCACGGTCCGCGTCGAATCAGGCTCGGGGGGACGCACTGGCGGTGGACCTGTCAACGGCAGGGTCGGCTCGGTCATGATCTCCAGCGTGCGCACCGTTGCTGTCAGCCGAAGGCAGGCCGGCCTACGGTTGACAGTCGAGTTCCTGAAGGTCTCCAGAACGTCGGAGGCGTTAGCGAACCGCCGATCGCCCCCCGGGAGCCGCACTGTTTGCGGGAGCGCAGCAGACGCAGGGGTTGATTCACAGCGCCGGTGCGCTCGCTGGCCGAGCCGTGCCAACCGAGGTCGGCGCGTGCAGTCGGCGGTGCCCGCGCTCGATTGCGACGGTAGTCAGCACCAGGCCGGCGATGGCCCATCCGATCAGCACCAGCATCGTGGCCGGCACGGTCGACTGGTCCCCGCCCAGGACGACAGCGTTGAGGCCGTTGAGGAAGGCAGGAATCGGCAATGTCTGGTTGAGGGTCTGGATCCAGGCTGGGGCGGTGTCGAGAGGTAGCACCCAGGGGACCGCAGCAAGTTGAAGGAGCAGGAATCCGGTTGCGATCGCCGGTGCTCGGCGAGATGCCAGCGCCGACATCGCCTGATGGAGCGTCAGGAGCGTGAGCCCAGCGGTGCCGGTGAGCATCGCGAGGAGACCGGGGTGAGCGATGGCGATCCCGACAGGCGAGAGAGCCAGCGTCGCGGCACACAGCAGACCGGTCGCGTACAGGCCAGGACGAAGACCCGCGAGGATGATCCGCCGCGTCGTCCCGCCGCCGCGCAGCGCCCACGGCGGAAGCGGGCTACGGATCGCGAAGGCTGTTGCTGTGAGGCAGAGCAGGGCGATCAGCACCGCTAGTGGAACCGTCGGCGAGGATCGGTCCTGCAACGGATTGAGGTCTTGACTCCTGACGTCGACCGGAGTGGCGACGACCCGGGAAAGCTGGGCGCGCTGGTCCTTGCTGTAGGTCGGTACCTCCGCGGCGGTCTCATCCAGGGAGGTGGCCAGCGTCTCGGTGGAGTCGGCAAGGCTGGCTGCGCCGTCGCTGAGCGAGTCGGCACCGGCGGCGACTTCGGCAGCCCCGTCGGCGGCCTGCTCGGCTCCCTTGGTGAGCGAGGTGGCGCCCGTGGCGAGGTCGCTGCTCGCCGCCGCCACCTCCGAGGCTCCGGAAGCGAGTTGCTTGGTGTTGATGAGTAGCCGGTCGGCGCCGCTGGAGACCTTCGCCGCGGCGTCTGCGGTCTGGGCGGTGCCATCAGCGAGGGCAGCTGCCGCAGCCCCGGAGGAGTCAACGCCGGCGGCGAGTGCTCCGGTGCTGTTGGCGACCTGCTCGGCACCGTCGGACACCTCAGCGGACGCCGTCTGCGCCGCTCCGAGCCCTCGTGAGACCAGTGCGCTCTGCTGCGCCGCTGCCGTCGCGGCCGGCACGGTGGCCGCGACCTGGGCGCAGTACGGGCCTGCGCTGGCAGGGCAGGAGGCATAGAGCTGCGCGAGCGTCTGCGCCAGTTCGGCACTCCCCGCCGCAGCCCCGGCAGCGGACGAGTGCAGAGTCGCGACGCCTTGCGCGGTTTCGGAGGCTCCCTGCGCCAGCTCGGCAGCGCCGAGGTGGACCTCGTCAGCACCCTCGCTAAGCTCCGAAAGGGCATCGGCCAGATCGCCGGCTCCGGCTGCACTCTGAGCGGTGGCTCCGGCAACCCGCCGCGCACCGTCACTGACCTGGGCGGCCCCGCGCTGGAGCTCCTCGGCTCCCGACGACAGAGCGCCCGCGGCAGAAGATACCTCCCGGGCCCCGCCCTGCAGTTGTCGCAGTGAGTCGGCCACCTCGGCGGTGCCGGCGGCGACCGAGTCTGCGCCAGTGGTGAGGTCTTGCGCGTTCTCGGACAACGAAGCCGCACCGTCGGCGACGTCGGAGGCGCCGGTGGCGATCTCACTGAGGCCGCCGGCGAGGTCATCGAGTGCCCGATAGGTGTTGTCGAGGTATTGGGTGGTCAGATCATCGCCGAAAGAGGCGACCGCCGCCGCGGTGACCTGTTCGCTGACCACCCCTACCAGTCGGCTGTTGGCGTCGTTGGTTTCCAGGTGGATCCGTGCGGTCGTCGGTGTGTCGGTGCCGAGCTGAGAGACAGCCTTGCTGAAGCCAGCCGGGATAGTGACGACCGCGTAATAGTCGCCGCTCTGGAGTCCGTCTTCAGCGCGGCTCCGGTCGGTGAGAGTGAAGTCCAAGAGCGAGGCGGCCTCGGGTTCGGGTTCGCTGAGGTCAGCAGCCAGGAGCCTGCCCGCAGCGATGGTTTGGGCTTCCTTGCCGTGTCCGCTGGTGATGATCTCGTCGTTGTTGACTAGTGCGACCGGTACCCGCTGGTCGGTTTCACCGCGACCGGCGTACGCTGCGCTGGCCGCGATTCCGGCAACGAGGGCCGCGGCGAACGCGACCGTGGTTGCGGCCCCAAGGTGGTGGAAGATGCGGGTCAAGATGGGCACTCGGGTCTCACTTCTCAAGGCGGGCAACTCGGACCGGCACAGCTGCCGGACTGGGCGCGGGAGCGGTAGCGGTGGCAGACCACGGGGGCGCCGCCGCCGGGTAGGGGTTGCTGATGATCACGACGGTGATCTCCTCGGTCGCCAGTGTGGCCGCCAGCGCGTGCAGCATCCGGCGCACGCCGGCCTCCTCGTGCTGCGGCCCACCCCCAGGGTTGCCGGCCGGGCCGACAGTGCGTGCCCATGTCGTGCGTTCGGGCGGCTGGTCGGCGTCGACGACGATGATGAGTGACGGTTTGCTCGCCGCGGCCAGAACGAGGTCGGCGACGCGTCGTTGCAGCGGGTCCAAGGACCGGCTGCGGGTGGTCGCGGCGACCTGGTGGTGCCCCGGCGAACGCAGCGTCGTCAGGGTTGCGTTGATCGCCTCGACGACCTCGCGTCGCGCCCCCCGTCCAGCGCGGTGCCCTCGCAGCCGAAGGTGGTCGCGCACCACCTCTGATAGTGGCGCGTCGGGATACTGGTCGATGAAACTGTCCGGCAGGCAGGCTACGACGCGGCTGCGAACGCCGCTCGCTTCGTCCGGCAGAACCCTGGAGAGCACTTCGACGGTCCCAGCGAGTTGAGTCAACTGACCACTGATGACGGCGGCGAGACGGACGCGTAGCTCGTTGTCGGGGATCTCGACCAGGTGGGTTCCGCCGCGAGGGATCTCCAGGTCGGGCAGTGCATCCCAGACGGTCTGGCCAGCCCGGGTGCTGATTGTGCCTGCTCCCGCCAGGCGGACTGCCAGGGGGCCGGTGACGCGTTCGTGCTCGCGCAGGGCGACTTGTCGCACGATCGCCTGGCCTTCGGCGTCGACGTGCGGGACCATGTGGTCGAGCCAGCGTGGAAACCACCATGCCTTGGTATCGAGCAGCACCAGCACGGCGCGCGCCAGGGTGGCGCGGATGACGAAGGCGTCGACGAAGACGCCGACCCCGAGAGCGATCGCCATCGGCTTGATGGTGGTGTTGCCGTGCGGGATGAACGCGACGAAGACCGCGATCATGATGATGCCTGCAGCATTGACGACCCGCTGGCTGTGGCGGTAGCCGCGGTCGATGGCCAGGTGGGCATCGCCGGTTCGGATGTATTCCTCACGAATGCGGGAGACCAGACAGACCTCGTAGTCCATCGAGAGCCCGAACAGGATCGCCATCACCATGATCGGCAAGAAACTGATCACCGGACCCGTTGCGGGCACGTTGAGAAGGTCGTTGAGCCAGCCGTGCTCATAGACCAGGGCGACCGAGGAGAACGCGACGCCGACCGAGAACACGAACCCCACGGTCGCCTTGATCGGGATCGCCACGGACCGAAAGACCATCATGGACAACAGAAAGGCCAAACCGACGACAACCAGGCTGAATGGGACCAGCGCACCTACCAACCGAGCGGACACGTCGATCGAGACTGCGCTGATCCCGGTCACCGTGAGATCGGTGACGCCAAGATCGTCCTCGATTCGGTCTGCGTTGCCGCGAATCGTCTCGACCAGGTCGAGGGTTCTCGGGTCCGACTGGGCGTACTTCGGGATCACCCGGACCAGCGCCAGGTCGACGTCGGGGTTCGGGGTGGCACGGGTGATCGCCGCAACACCGTCCAAGGACCGGAGCCGGTCGGCGAGGTCTTCGATCGTCCGCTGTGGGCTGTCCGAGGACAC
This sequence comes from Nocardioides sp., assembly GCA_051306135.1. Lineage (GTDB taxonomy): Bacteria > Actinomycetota > Actinomycetes > Propionibacteriales > Nocardioidaceae > Nocardioides. Next base: position 9,204 of record JBPPMQ010000029.1, read on the forward strand.
GATGTCGGCTGTGACAGCCAACGGGGCGTTGTATCCAGGCCCGAACCCGGTGGCCACCAGATCGAACGTCTCCCGAGCGGGAGTGCCGACCTCGGCGCTGCCGTTGTCAGGTAGCGCGAGGCGCAGGCCGAGCGCAGGGATCGCCGCGACGGTGAGCAGGACTGCAACCACGGCCAGTATCGACCACGGTCGCCGAGCGACCAACCGTCCCCACCGGCCCGCCTCGGGATTCGGCTCGGGTACGACGGCACTCGTGCCACGCCCGCCCCGGAGAACGCCCCGACCGATCCGATGCCACCAAGTCAACGGCTTGGACCAACGCTCGGTTCGGTTCTTGGGGCGCATCCTCTCCCCGAGCAGCACCAGAATGCTGGGCAGCAGGGTCAGCGACGCAGCCACGGCACACACCACGGCAGCGCCGGCTGCCGCGCCCATCAAACTGAGGAACGGAATGCCGGCCAAGGCCAGGCCACACAGAGCGATGACGACGGTGGCGCCAGCGAACACGATCGCAGAACCGGCGGTCGCGACCGAGCGCGCGATCGCTTCGGGCACGGTCTGCCCGTTGGCGAGTTCCTGGCGGTGCCGGGACAGGATGAACAGCCCATAATCGATCCCAACGGCCAGCACGATCATCAGCGCCAGGCTCGGAGTCGAGGTGTTGACCTTGGTTGTGGCGGCGACCAACAAGATGCCCGACAGTGAGATCGCGGCGCCGAGAAAGGACATCGCCAGCGGGATCCCGGCCGCCAGCGCCGACCCGAAGGTCACCAGCAGGACCACGAACGCGACGGCCACGCCGATCAGGTCCACCAGGCTGATGCCGGCACCGCGTTCGTTGTAGATCTGGCCGCCCAAGCTGACAGCGATCCCGTGCACGGAATCGTGGTCGGAGATCACCTCCTCCAGGCTGTCCACGATGCCGGATTCGAGGTCGGCGGGAGAGACATCGAGCTGGACCTGGCTAAGCGCATAGCGCCTGTCGGCCGAGACGGTGCCGGCCTCGGGGTCGGCGAACGGATCCTCCACATTGACGACGTGTCCGACCTCGCGCACGTCGTCGAGGAGCGACCTGATCGCCTTGCGCTCGGCCGGGTCGGTTACCTGGCGGCCATCGGCGGCAGCGACGACGACCTCAGCAGTGACACCGGACGCCCCGGGGAAGCGGGCGTCCAACGCCTCGATCCCAGCCTGCGACTCCGAGCCGGGAATGGAGAAGTCATCCTCCAGCGCGCCACCGAATGCGACGGCGCCCGCGACCAGAGCGCAGGCGACCAGGACCCACCCGACCACGGTCCTGCCCGCGTGCCGACCCAGGAAGAGCCCGAGTCGGTAGAGACGCGTCGACACCGCTACCCCGAAACCACTCGACGGACCCGAACATCTCGGCTTGGGCGACGTCGATGCGACATAGGTGCGTTCCTCCCAGCAGAACCCTGACAGACGCGGTCTCGGAAGTGGACCGGTCTCCCCTCGGGCTCCAGCCAATCAGACCGCACCGTCGTGTGTGCCAGGACCCGAGCCACTGAAGGTCGTCTCCTATCTGCCTGAAGGTTTCCTGATCGGCAGATCCACCGTCACCGTGGTGCCGGAAGTGGATGACTCGATCGAGACGTTCCCGCCGTATGCGGCCACGATCGAGTGCACGATCGGCAGCCCGAGACCCGACCCGCCGGTCTCCCGGGTGCGGCTGCTGTCGCCGCGCCAGAATCGGTCGAAGACGTGTGGCAGGTCCGAGGCAGGAATGCCGGCACCCTCGTCGCTCACTACGACTCTGACCGTGCGAGCCTGGCGATCCTCCACGCTGGGATCGGCGGTCACCCGGACGTGCACCCGGGTTCCCGCCCTGGTGTGCTGGGCGGCATTCCCGACCAGGTTGTGCAGCACCTGCGCGATCCGTTCGCGATCGGCCTCGACCCACGCCCCGGGCGCCGCATCGAGATCGATCGGGTGGTGATTGTGCACCACACGTGCGTCGTCGACGACCTCCGCCGCCACCTCGCCGACGTCGACCGGCTCGCGGTTGAGACGGCGGCCGGCGTCCAGACGCGCCAGAAGCCCGAGTTCCCCGACCAAGGTCGACATCCGAGCGGTCTGTGCAGCCATGCGGTCGAAGGCGGCCTCCAGAGCGCCCGGAGCGGTGAGTCCTCCCTGCTGGTGCAGGTCGATCCAGCCTGCGACGGTCGCCAGCGGGGTGCGGAGCTCGTGGGAGGCGTCGGCGACGAAGGAACGGACCCGTTCCTCGGCGTCCTCGCGGTCTTGGAACGCCTCCCGCAAGGCCACCACCAGTTCGTCGGTCTCACGACTCGAGCCGTCGGGGACGAGAATTCCCGGCGGGCTCCCGCCTCCTATCTCGCGGACCTGACCGACGACCCGATGCAACGGACGCAGGCTCACCCTGAGCAGCGCCGCGGACGTCACCGCGACTCCTACCAGCACCAACCCCGCGATCAGGCTGGACGAAAGCAGCACCCGGCGCTTCGTGTCCTCGTCGTCGGCCACGCTCATGCCTATCACTACGGCGTCGACCGAGGACGGCTCGCTTCCTCGAGCGAGCACCACCCGAACCTGGGGCATCGGAATTCGAGTGACCAGGTATGGGTCGCCGCCGATCAGCGAGACGTCACTGACTCGCACCGAAAGGGCCTCCGTCCCCGCGGTCGCTGGCGGGGGTGCGGCGGTCGAGACCCGCGCCAGCAGACGCTCGGGGTCGCTCACCGGGTCACCGAACGAGGCAATCACCCCACCGCCCGGACCGACCAGGATCACGAACGAGTCCCGCGGCAGCAGGCTGGCCAGATTGCCCATGCGCACAGCGGTCTCAGAGCCGGATCGGCCAACGGCCCGGATCCGCTCCTGCGCCTGGTCGATACGGTCGACCGCGCGGCCATCGAGATAGGAGTCGACCGACAGATACAGCAACCCCACACTCAGCGCCATCCCTCCGGCCGCCACCAACAGGACCACCGACAGCACCCGGCGCGCCAACGGGGGCGGCCTTCGGCTCGGCAGGAACGGTCGGGGCACCGCGGAACTCAGTCTTCTGCGGGCCTGAGAATGTACCCGAACCCGCGCACGGTGTGGATCAGTGGGCTGCGCCCGCCGTCGACCTTGGCACGCAACGTGGAGATGAACTTCTCCACCACCGATCCGTCGCCACCGAACTCGTAGTTCCACACGGCCTTCAGGATCTGGGGTTTGGACACCACTCGACCGGCGTTCTCCAGCAGGAACACCAGCAGGCGGAACTCCGTCGGCGACAGAGCCAGAGCCTGATCGCCACGACGGACCAGATGACGCTCCAGATCGACGGTGAGGTCCGCGCATCCCAGCACCTGCGGCGTGCCGATGGCAGGCACGGCCGTCCGCGGCCGGCGCAGCAGAGCCCGCAGCCGAGCGTTGACCTCGGAGACACTGAACGGTTTGGTGACGTAGTCGTCAGCGCCGATCGAGATCCCGTGCACCCGGTCCTCCACCGCATCACGGGCCGTGAGGAACAGGATCGGAACATCCGTATCACGGCTGCGCACGATCGTGGCCAGCTCGAACCCGTCGGTGTCGGGGAGCATCACATCGAGCACGAGGACATCGGGAGCCAGCCCGTTGGCCAACGCCAGCAGCGCCTCACGAGCATCGGCCGCCACCGTCACCGCGAACCCGGAGAATCTCAGCGCCGCCTCGAGCAGGTCACGCAATCCCGGGTCGTCGTCGACCACCAGCACCGACGCCATAGACGTGGACCCGTCGCCATCGGTCACGTCTCCGCCTCCTGGTCGTCGGCTGAACGCCTCGGGATGTTCAGGGTCAAGGGCACCTGCCGCGAGATCCGGTCGATGCCGCCAGCAACTAACCTACGAGATCGAGCATATTGGCCTTGACGGGCACCGCGGGATCTGACTCAAGTCGCACCTGTCCAGGTGAACAGCCGCACGGCCGGTGCCTGCGGATCCGCAGGCACTGGCCGTGTGGCGCTTGCTCCCCCGGTTGGACTCGAACCAACAACCCTCCGGTTAACAGCCGAATGCTCTGCCAGTTGAGCTACAGGGGACCGCTTGGCAGCGACGAAACACTAGCAACCGCTGCAGGGGTCCACGAAATCGAGAGGATCAGGCGGTGCTTGGGTGATGCTCAGGCGGTGCTCAGCCGGGCCTTCAGGTCCCGCCGGCGCAGTTCGAGTTCGTTGAGCCGACGGAAGGTGTCCAGGTAGCCGGGGTCGTCCGGACTCATTCGCTGCAGGCGCGAGTGCAGGTCGGCACTGTGCCGCTGCGTCGCCCGATCAAGAAGCCTCACCACCAGTTCGGTCACATAGGCGGCATCGGGTGCCCGCCCGATCGGGATCGCTTCGCTGGCCAGTTCACTGAACGCCGAGGCGAGGATCGTGTCGGGCGCCGCATCGCTGAGCCTGGGGACCCAGTTGGCATCCTCTGAACCCTCGGCTACGCCCCCGTTGGCGTCGATGATGCGCCACATCGCCCGATAGAGCGGGTGCTCGAAGTGGTCGGCGTTCAACTCCGAGGTGGTCCTGCCGATCACCATCGGATGCTGCAGAGCGACCTTCATGGTCTCGCGTTCGAGCATGAACCGGGGATCGCGCGGATTGGGCATCGGCGCAGCCGCCGCAGCGTGACCGTGACTCACCTCGGGTGAGACTTGCGGGCCGGCCTGGGTGCCGACGCGACGTTGACCGGCGGCCGCGACGGCGCGGCGGGCCTCGACCATGTCGACGCCGATCATCTGAGCCAACTCCCGCGCGAACGCATCGACCTTCGAACGGTCCCTGATCGAGGCCACCAAACGGGCGCCCTCTCGCAACGCGTCGACCCGTGAATCGGCCCGGTCCAGGTCGTAGCGCGCCAACATCTGCCCCAACACGAACCGGTAGAGCGGCTGCCGTTCAGCGATGAGTCGGCGTACCGCCTCCTCGCCCGCACTCAGACGCAGGTCGCAGGGATCCTGGCCGTCAGGGGCAACCACCACATAGGTCTGGCCGACGAAACTGTCGTCGGATTCGAAGACCTTCACCGCAGCCTTCTGGCCGGCTGAATCACCGTCGAAGGTGAACACGATCTCGCCCGGATACTCGCTGGAGTCGCCCATGAAACGCCGCAGCACCTTGCCGTGCTCGGAAGTGAACGACGTGCCGCAGGACGCCACCGCGGTCTTGATCCCCGACAGGTGGCAAGCCATGACGTCGGTGTAGCCCTCGACCACGACTGCTTGGTGGCTTCGAGCGATCTCCTGGCGAGCACGCTCGATGCCGTAGAGCACGTGGGTCTTCTTGTACAACGGAGTCTCGGCGGTGTTGAGATACTTGGCCTCGATTCGGTCGTCGTCGAAGATGCGCCGGGCACCGAAACCGATCACGTCGCCGCTGGACTCGCGGATCGGCCACAACAGACGGCCGCGGAAACGGTCGTAGGGGCCGCGCGCGCTCACCCCGATCAGACCCGCGGTGACCAGTTCGTCCTGGCTGAAACCACGCCCACGCAGATAACGGTGCAATGCGTCGCCGTCTCGAGGAGCGAACCCCAGCCCGAAGTCCTCAGCCACGGACCGGTCGAAATCCCGTTCGGACAGGTAGTCGCGGGCAACGCTCGCCTCAGGGGTCAGCAGTTGCTCGGCGTAGAACCGCTGGGCGATCTTGTTGGCCTCCAGCAGTTTGCCGCGACCCGGTCCCCGCTGCTCGGTGTGACCCTCGCCTTCCTCGCGCTCCAGGGTGACGCCGAACTTGTCGGCGAGGCGCTCGACCGCCTCGGAGAACCCGAGAGCGTCGATCTTCATGACGAAGGCGATGACATCTCCGCCCTCGCCACAACCGAAGCAGTGGAACGTGCCACGAGTCGGATTGACGTTGAAACTCGGGGACCGCTCGTCGTGGAAGGGGCACAGGCCCTTCATCGACCCCGGACCGGCCCGGCGCAGCGAGACCTGGGCTCCGACGACCTCATCGATCCGTGCTTGGTCGCGGACCTCAGCGATGCTCTTCTCGCGGATCCGACCGGCCATGCCGGGAGTCTACGGCTCGTTTCCCGGCCGGTGACCCTCGATGGTCAGCCGATGGTCAACCGCCGGTGCCAGGCAACCGCCGACGGGTCGGTCAGGCTGGCCACCTGGTCGATGACCACACGGAACCGCGCATCGTCGTCGGGAGCCTGGTCGAAATCTTCCGCGAACGCCGCGTCGAGGGACTCCGGGCGGTGCCACAGCGCCTGGACAAGTTCGGCGAGCAGGTCGCGTTGGCGGGCCAGAGTCGCCCGGTGGTCGTCTGCTTGCATCACGTAGACCCAGGCGATCGCTTTCATCACCGCCATCTCGGCGCGAGTCTCGCGCGGCACCATCACGTCCCCGCTGTGGCGTTCCAAAGGTCCCGGGAACGCCTCGTTGGTCGCGGCTTGGACCCGACCGCAGAAGCGACCGATGAGATCGCTGGTCAGGTTCTTCAAGATGGCTTGGTGGCGCCGTCCGCCGCCGTACCCTCCCGACGGCCAGGCCTCGACGCGCTTGAGTCGCCTCAGGGCAGCGTCGAGTTCGTCGGTGTCCGCGGCGCGCGCGTAGTTGGCCTTGGCGGCCTCGATGACCGCTTCGACGTCGATCCGCGACAGGTCGATCTTGCCGGCCACCACTCCGTCCTCGACGTCGTGGACCGAATAGGCCACGTCGTCGGCGAGATCCATCACCTGGGCCTCCACACACTTGCGGATGCTGGGACTGCCCTGACGCATCCATTCGAAGACCGCGAGGTCGTCGGCATAGACCCCGAACTTCGGCCCGGGCACCTGGTCGCGTTGCCAGGGGTACTTGGTGCAGGCGTCGAGGGTGGCCCTGGTCAGGTTGAGCCCCACACTCCGGCCGCCACGGTCGAAGGCCTTGGCCTCCAACCGGGTCAGCAGTCGCAGGGTCTGGGCGTTGCCCTCGAATCCGCCGACGTGCTCGGCCGTCGCGGCGAGCACCGCCTCGCCGTTGTGTCCGAACGGCGGGTGGCCGAGGTCGTGCGCCAACGCGGCGGTCTCAGCCAGATCGGGGTGCGAACCGAGTGCTCGCGAGATGTCGCGAGCGATCTGGGCGACCTCGAGGGAGTGGGTCAACCGGTTGCGTACGAAGTCGTCGCTGGCCGGACCGACCACCTGGGTCTTGGCCGCCAGTCGACGCGAGGATGCCGCGTGGACTACCCGCGCCCGATCGCGTTCGAAGGGCTCCCGAGTCGGGGCGTCGACACGTTTCGGCGGTTCTAGGACCAGTCGTTCACGATCTCGGTCGAGGTAGGGCATGGCTGCAACCTTAGGGACCCTGATCCTCGGGACTGTCTTTCAGGAGCGACTGCGCTCGGCCTCGGTGATGATCTCGCGTGCCCACCCTTGAACCTTGGCGGTGTTGCGCTCGCGTTCGGCGACCATCAACTGCTCTGGGGTGGGCTGGAACCAGGTCGGCCCGGCCGGTTCGGAGCCGCGGACCTCCACCCTCGCAGGTGGGGCATCTTCGATGACCCAGCCATCGTCCTGAACTCCGCGCGCACCTCCGAGCACGTGGAAACCAGTCACCTCGGGCAGGCTGACCGCGACCAGGTCGTCGCCGTTCTCGAGGGTGACCAAGTGTTCACCGACACCGCGGACCGAGCCACGGTGTCGGTGTGGGCCTGCGTAGATCACCACTTCGGTGCCGGTGTCGACCAGACTCGACAAGACGCGTCCGACCGTCCACGTGGTGTTGCCCTCGAACACTGCCACCCCTCCGAGCCAGGACCCCCGCCGGGCCACCTTCTGAGAAGGCCATCGTCGCCCAAGTCGCCCGGCTATGGGGCCGAACGCGACAACTGATGCCGTAACTCGGTGGTTACCGGCGACGTCGGATGATCGAAGGAACGGCATAGCCCTCCGCAGGAGGGTGGCGCCCAATCCGAGTCAGTCCTCCGTCGCATGCTCGGACGGTAGGTTTGGGAGCATCGACGATGGAAGCGCGGCGGGAAGTCCGGGGACGGCAGTGAAGGTTGACTCCAAGAAGTCACTCGACGCCTACCGGACGACGCACCTGGAGTTCCGGGTGCTGGACGTACCGTCACTGCACTACCTGACGGTCGACGGCCACCCAGACCCGAACACGTGACGGGTCTGTCCAAGGACTCGGTGGTGAACGTCACGGCTCTGGCAACCATCGACCGCCGGGCCCTCGACCCAGACTCGGTTGGACAAGTCCCCGGTCACCTCATGACCGAGGTCGATGACGGCCTTCGCGGCGTGCTCGGGCTGGCACGGGGCCGTGCATCCTGACGAAATGCCGGCGACGTCGGATATTGGAACGAACCGAAAAGCTCCAGGAACAGAGTTCGTTGCGCGGGAGCGCTCCGCCGGGCATCAGCCGTGATGTCGACCCTCCTTGACGCGAAAGCGAGGCCAGGGTGGCTGTAACAACCCGTCCCTAGCCGGACGTTATGTTGGTAGAGGCCGGGAAGGACCCAAGGATGGACCGAGACGAGTTCGAGCGGTGCTGGCACGACAATGTGCAGCAAGTGACGGCATACGCCCTCCGGCACGTCGGCCGGGACGAGGCTGGCGACATCGTCTCTGCGACCTTTCTTACGGCGTGGCGCAAGGGCCAGGTCCCGTCGCCGGCACTACCGTGGCTGCTCGCGGTAGCCAAGGGCCAGGTCCGCAATCACCTGCGCACCCAAGTCCGGCAACGTCGGCTGACCAGCCAGTTCGAGCTCCTCGAGGGGTGTGCCGCGGAGGCCTCCGATGCCTCGGTCTCGGCAGTGGAGCGCTCCAGCGCCCTCGAAGCCCTCGCGGCGATCACGGCCAAGGACCGCGAAGCGCTGCTCCTGGTGGCGTGGGACGGACTCACGACCGAGCAGGCGGCCGAGGTGCTGGGGTGTCGAGCGGGTGCCCTCCGCACCCGAGTCCATCGTGCGCGACAGCGACTCGACGCCGTAACAGTTGCGGTCCAGCGGTGAACCAGGAAGAAGGCAGGAGAAAGATGGACGACATCGTTAAGCGACTCAAGCCCGGGCCTCATCAACTCGATGCGCAGGAGTCCGCGGAACGGCTGGCCGGCGTCATGGCCCACGGCCCTCGTCAGGCACAGCGAAAGCGCTTGGCTCTCGCTGCGGTGGGTACGGTGGTGGCACTGGGCATCGGCGCGGGTGTGGCGTTCGGCGTTGCAGAGGACGATGATCCCGACCGCGGCGATGACCCGGGGTCTGCGGGATCTGTCGTCGAGGGGGAGTGCACGCCGCTCCTCCGACTCCAAGGCACGGCCTACGTGGCCGTCGGCTATCTCGAAAACCAAGGCCCGGCGGCGACCCGGGTTGGTCAAGCCGAGCTTGGCGCGTGCGACGACGAAGGACCCAATGGGCAGGGTGGCTACTTTCCCGAGACGCCGGACACGGTCCCTGCCTACGCCTTCTCCGGGCAGCCGGTTGCCCGTGTGGTCGGCATCGACTTCCCCAACGGCTACGAAGTCTACGTCGCGGAGGGCGTGCCCTCGGCGGAAGCGCAAGACATCTTGCAGGCGCTGAAGTCCGTCAAGTAGGCGCCGGGAGCCCATCGACTCACCGGCCGATGCTCGCCCTCCGCAGACTGTCCAGGTCATCGACGTTGCCCCAAGCCTGGGAGACCTCTTGCGCCCAGACGTTCTCGATCCTCGACCCCGGTTCTGCGACGAAGAGCCCCTGCGGGTCGGGGACGTAGGTCCTCACTCCGGGGTCGCCGGAGATGAAGTCGGTAGACGCACCGTGGACCCCGGCGAAGAGGACTACCTCAGTTCCGGCCGGCATCGCCCGCTCGTACGCGTCAACACCGAGGTTTTTGGGCCGAGGTAGTGCGACGTAGACCAGCCCGTCGGCGGCCCGGCCGTTGCCCTTCCACTGCTCGGTCGGCTCGATGGCCACAATGAGCGCGCCTCGACCGTCGATGTCGTCCTTTACGACCGCTGCCTGCAGGTGATGGACCCGGCCCACCACCACCACTGCCGACTGGTCCAGCATCTCAGCCGGCCCCGAGTACGGCGTGTACTCGTAGCTGCTGGTCTGTCGCAGGAGGGCAGTCACGCTGGTCGGCACGGCCGCATGCTGAGCCCCAGCTCCGCTGTCGCGGCTATCAGGAGCCAGGCCGAGCGCGACCCCGATCATGACAGCGGCCAGGAACACCGAGACGAACACCCGGGCGCGCATCAGTTGAACCATGGGGTGAGGTGGTCGGTGCGGTGGTGTTCGCCGTACCGTCGGAACTGCAGCGCAGTCGGCGGCGTGTCGGCGCTGTTGATCATGCAGTCCACGCTGCCCCCATGTGTCAGTCCGGCGGTGTGCCCGGCTTCATGGCAGGCAGTCTGGGTCTGGTCGATCTCGTCCTCGCCGCCCACGTTGATGGCCGCGAGGTCCAGCGTCGAGTAAGCCTGATCGCAGTAGCTCGACCCGCTGGCCTGGTAGAGATCGTCTTCGAACCAGACGATGTCGGTCTCGGTGCTGCTGGAGTAGTCACAGCTCGAGTTGTAGTCGACGTTGACGGCTGTGGGGTCCATGGCGTTCCACATCGCGTCCGCGATGTTCGTGCTAAGGCCTGAGGGGACACCCGAGGTGTAGCAGTAGGTATGGGGATCGGAGTCCGGATGCGTGCCGATGCCGTTGGACTCGTTGGTCATGTCGCCCCACGGATCTGCCGCGGCGACGAACGCCGTGCCAAAGAAGGCAACACTGGCGAGCAGCAAGGCCAGCACAACGGTTCCCGTCACACGACGGAGCGTGCCCACGTCAAGGCTTGATCGATACGCCACGCTCGACCTCCACGGGTAGTCAAGGATGAGCGCATTCTCTATCCTGCGACGTGGCCGCGCAAGGCTTCGGGGTCCGCGCATCGAGAGCTCAACGGGGCGCACAGGGGTGGCGGTGCCGACGCTGAGGCCGATGAGGCTGGCGAACACAGCGGGCGGGACGGTGGCCGCGAGTTGGAACATCGCGGCGTTCCGGCTGGCCCGCGCGGTGATGCCGAGCCGATTGAGCCGATCCATCAGGCATATGGGGTGCTGGTGATGGCCGGCTCGCTGGCCGGGGAACAGCCAGCGCGCGTCGGCCAGGACACTGGCCGCGCCGAAGGGCTCTGGCGATAGGCAGTGAGATCACGAGCGCATCGAGGGGCGGCAGGAGCAGGAGTAGCTCCGGGCCGAGCCGGAGGTAGGTGCCGTCGTCACCGATGGAGCGGTCTTTGGTGGTGAGGGCGACGATGGTGTCAGCTGTCTGTCGCTGGAGTCTCGACCACGCTGGCTGCTTGAACGGACAGCGACCTGTTCGACTTCTTCATCGAAGTCTCGACGCCACACTCCGCTCTGGCTGCGGCGGCAGACGAATGGGACCGCGAGATCTCGGCCTTTCCGGTGCGGTAGGCCATGACTCCGCACGGACAGCCGCTGTCGATGCGTTGCGTTCGACCATGCCGCATGGCGTGCGCTGGGCTGTGACCGCGCTGGACGTGCACCTAGTGGATCTGACGCGGGCTGGCCGAGTCCTTCGTGCGGATGGCGGCGTAGGTCGTCCAGTTGCTGCCGGCGTACTCGGCCCACTTCGTGGCCGCGCCGGCGCTGATGCCGATGAGGCTGGCGAAGACGGCGGGCGGGACGGTGGCCGCGAGGTGGAGCATGGCGGCGTTGCGGCTTGCTCTGGTGGTGATGCCGAGCTTGTTGAGCCTGCCCATCAGCGAGGTCGGGTGCTGGTGGTGGCCGGCCCATTTGCCGGGGAAGAGCCATCGTTCATCCGCCAACGTGCGGGCTGCACCGAACGGCTTGGCGATGGGCAGCGAGGTCAGGAGCGCGTCCAGCGGTGGCGGCAGCAGGAGCGGCTCCGGACCGAGCCGGAGGTAGGTGCCGTCATCGCCGACGGAGAGGTCGTCGGTGGTGAGGGCGACGATCTTGCTGACGGGTTGGGCGTAGAGCAGGACGAGGCAGGCTGCTGCACGGTCTTCGGGGTTGGCGGCGTTCTGGTCATGGAGCATGCGGCGGACGAGTGCCCAGTGCGCGTCCTGGTCGACGTGTCCGCGAGGGCCGCCGGCAGGGACGGCGTCAGGCAGGGCGACTCCGGGCAGGTGGCCGTTATCGAGAAGCCAGCGTGGGAACCGGATCCGGGTCGCGCGTCGTGTCGAGAGCCAGGAGTCGAGGTCGGCTTGGGTGCAGCCATCGACGGTTCGGCCACGCCCAGCGATGTGCGCGAGGAAACGTTGGGCGTCTCGGATCTCTTGGCGGCAGCGGTCGGCGATCGTCGCGTTGAGTCGACCGTGGCGATCCGGTTTGGCGCGGGCGATGACGTGCCAGCGGGCGTAGCGTCCCAGCGTCTGCTGGTGTCGAGGGTCGGCCACTTCGTCAATGACGGCGGCCGCGAAGCGCCGGAGTCGGGTGGCGTGCTCGTCACGGTCGGGCAGGACGCCGGTGGCGACGAGGAGGGCGCGTAGGTAGCCGACGGAGAACCGGTCGCCTTCGGCGTCGAGCAGCTCGTGGCTGAGCTGGTCGTGTTGGCGAGCGAGGCGAGCGAGCAGGGTAAGGCTTTCGATACGGTCCCAGTTGCTCAGGATGGATCGGGGTCGCTGTGTCGCGACGAGCACGTCACGGACCTCCTTGATCCCAACAGGGATGCCGCCATCGGGTCCGGCGAGCAGCCGGTCGATCCGATCGGTGGCCTGGCAGCCGAAGCACCACGGCCGGCCGCCCTTGGTGGTGCGTCGACCGAGAGCGTGTTGCCCGCAGACGGAGCAGTCGACGAGCGGCGCTTGGTAGCAGGTCGGGCAGATGTCGGGGCGGGTGCCGTTGGCCCGCAGCGCGACCCGCCGGGTCCGCCCGCAGATGCCGCACTCGCGCTTGGGTTGGCGGTAGCAGCGGGCGCAGATGTTCTTGCCGGTCCCGGTGCCGATGCGCCCGTCCGCGCGCGTGGTGAGCGGGACCACATGCCCGCACTCATCGCAAGGAACGGTACCGGTACGGGTTTTGTCGTAGCAGCCGATGCAGACCGCCTCGCAGTCCGCCGTGCGGGCGTTGACCCGGCGATCCCGGCCGCAGATCGAGCATGGTTCGGTCGGTGCCCGTCGGGCGGTGCAGGAGCGGCAGTAGCCCAGCCCGTCGAGGGTGGAGCGTTTCAGACCCCGCAACTGTTGGCACCCGGCGCACACTTCGGGCGGCTGGGCCCGGTCGTGGCAGCGGGGGCAGACGGGCTGGCCGTCAGCGGTGTGCGATCGGATGCGGTGCCCTTCTCGTCCGCAACTCGAGCAGGTCGCGGTGCGGAGCCGGCCGTAGCAGGTCGTGCAGATTCGTTCACTGTCGCCGTGGGTGTGGAACAGCGTTCGCGGACGGCCGCAGAGCGCGCAGCCCGGTGAGACCGGCCCGTTGCTGCCGGCGGCGATCGCGGCGTAGATGAACTCGGCGACGACCTTGGGCATTCGCGACCCACCCGTGGTCAACGCCCCGGGATGTGCGGCCAAGTGGCGCGCGAGCGCAGCGCGGGCGCCGGCCGCGGGAGCGACCTGAGTGATCAGGTCCTCGACGAGACCCTGAGTCACGGTCGGGTCGAGGGCGACGAGCAGCCCGGTGACGGCGGCGAGCTGGTCGGCTCGTTTGGCGGCGAGTTGCTCAGCTGCTCGGCGCCTCTCGTGGCAGCTGCAGATCAGCACACCGGGCGCGCGGCCGCTGCGTGCCCGGCCGCACTCCAGACACGGCCGTGCCGAAGGCCCTGGCACCAACGCGCTGCTCAGCTGTCCTCTGTGCTGGCGATGGTGGCCCGACGGGGCCGGTTCTTGCTCGCCGGATCGCGGTGTCCCGCAGACGCAGCAGCGGCCTCGCACTTGCGTCCGCGGCCGGACGTCGCCACGACGTAGGGCTCGATGAGGTCGTTGGGAGTGCAGCCGAAGATGTCGCAGAGCGCGCAAAGCAGTCGCATGTTGAGGCGTTCGGGTTCGCCGGTGACGATCCGGTAGACCTGCGTGGAGGTCATCACCACGCCGCGGTCGGCGAGCAGCGGCACGAGGGCGGTGGTGTTGTGCAGGCCGTGCTCGCTCATCACGTTCCGCAGGTGCCAGCGGTAGGCGACGTTCTTCGTGGTCGGGGTGGTCATGGCTGATCACTTCCTTCATCACGGGCCGGTGGGGTGAATGCTTCGTCGAGGGCGTGGCGCAGCACGCGGTTGCGGTAGTCGCCCGTCACTCCCGTGTAGAGGGCAGTGGTCGAGCCCCAGCGGTGGCCGACCTGCTGCTGGACGAACAGCGGGTCGAAGCCGTCTTCGATCAGATGGGTCACATACGAGTGCCGGAGGCAGTGCGGGTGCAGAACCCGGTCCAGGCCGAGCTGATCGCGCCAGTCCGCGAACCGGTCGTCGATGTGGGCCAGCCGGATGCGACCCTGACGTTCGGTCGGCCACAACACCGCAGCGTCGGCGAGACCGAAGCGGGGCAAGATCTCCTCGACGTACTCCGCCAGCACCGGCCGGGTCCAGTCGAACACCGTAAGCACCGCCCGGCGCCGAGGCTGGGACCCGCGCGTGGATTTACCCCAGCGGACGTTGCAGACCCCGTAGCGGCCGAACTCGAGCGCCTTGGGGTTGCGGGTGAAGTCATGGAGATCGAGCATCGCCGCTTCACGACGCCGCAGGCCGTAGGCGTAGACGACCTTGAACAGGGTCGCGTCGCGGAACAACGTCAGCCAACCCTTGCGCTTGGACGAGCGCGCGAAGTCGACGTGATCATCGGCGTGGTCGAACAACGCCTGGACCTCGACCCGGGTCAGCGGCCGGACCGCCGGTCGTGCTTCGTGGTCGGCGACGTGGATCGCGGTGTTCCACTCGTGACAGACCTGGATCGGATGGGTGCCGAACAGCTCCATGCACTGGTCGGCCCAGCCGTAGCGAGCATCCGTGAGGTAGGAGCAGAACAGCGCCACCGCGTTCTGGTAGCTGCGGATCGTCGACGGGGCCACCGGCCGCGGCCCCGACAGAAGGTCTGTCGTCCACTCCTCAACGTCAGAGGCCGCCCACTCCCACGGAGACGTCGCGCAGAAGTCCGCGAACCTCCGGATCTGCCGTTCCCGAGTCCGAATGGTCGCCGATGACAATAGGCGCGAGCACTGTTGCCCCGACCACCCGGCCAGCATGTCGTCGAAGAGCTGATCGGCCGGTCGCAGCACCGACACGTTGCCCGGCCGTAGTGCGACCACCGAGCCAGCCGAGCCAGCCGAGCCAGCCGAGCCAGCCGAGCCACCATCCCCGAACACCATGGCTGCGACCATACATCAGATGTACGATTCATGCATCCGATGTAACCGGATCTACGAAACTGCAGGTCAGGGACCCGCGCCGCTCGACCGACCGGACGTCGGAACCGAGCGAGATGTGCCGAACCAGGCTTACATCTAACGCAGGAATCCTACGTCAGATGTAACTTCCGACATTTTCAGTAGACGGCGACGTGGACGTGATCGTAGTGATTGGCGGTAGCCGAGCCACGGCTAGCCATCCACCGCCATCCATCTGCGGCACGCATCGGCATGTAGATGTGCTGACGCCAGATGACGTCGTAGAGGTTGAGTTCGGCTGCATTGGCGCGCAGGAACTCCGAGATTGCGGTGCCGAGCTCGACGTCGGAGGTCATGATGTCGATCGCCCTGCCCGAGGCGTGTTCCCCGTGGTTGTCCCAGCCGCCGTAGCTGGTGATCTGCGGAAACGCATGGCAGACCGACCGGTAGACATACACCGCTGCGGCGGTCAGCCCGGACTCGACCGATGGGTTCGGGCACGATGCCATCGACAGACCAGCGGCGGCGACCACCGGTTCGGCGTCGGTGAGATAACCCGCGGTGATCCACCAGACGGTCGTGCCCTGCACCACCTCGACACGGCCGTTGAACGACCGACCAGTCGAGGTGACCCGGGTGTCCTGGGGCATCGTGCCGCGCTGGACGCCGTCAGCGTCCGGACGAGTCCAACGACGCATCACGTCGGTGGTCCAGCGCACCGCAGTCGCCCTCTTGACCGCCTGCGGGGTGGCGCTCAGCAGGGTGTCGACTTTGCTGATCCGGCCCGTGGCCGAACGTGAGAGGGCCGCGGACCGCTCCTCGGCCATCTCTCGGACCTCGGGCGGCACGAATACCTCGGCGACCGGCTGTCGGGTGATCTCGTCGACAGCCGGCGCGGCGACCATGGACGCGGTGGTGCCACCGAGTCCGACACCGACGGCAACGACGGTTGCGGTGATTGCTGCGGGCGCTCCCGCTCTGAAGGCTCTGGGCCTGCGGGCATTGGTGTCCCGCTTGTGGCTCGCCACTGCGCTGATCCTTTGCTTTTCGGTTCTGCCGGTCAGGGCACTTACAGGTGCACCCCCGGATCCGAGAAGGGCGATGCGATGTCCGACGAAACCACAGTTTCGCTCACTTTCGACAATCCACACCGGAAAATGGTGGAACGTGTCGGTTCACAACCGTCACATCAGCCCCCCGAGGACTCACCAACATCTTCGGTCACATGACATCCGGCTCCGTCAGGGTCGTCCAGCCACCCGTCCGGAAGCACCACCCGATCGCGAGCATGGCCTTGACGTCCCCGGGCAGCGCCCAGTTCCGAGACCGGAAACGGCTCGTCCGGGTCGAGGTCGGCCAGCAGCGCGTCGAGATCGGCGAGGGTGTCGATCAATCCGAGCCGCCGACGCATCTGACCGCCGGCGCTGAAACCCTTCAGATACCAGGTGACGTGTTTGCGAAACTCCTTGCAGCCGCGTTCCTCGCCCAGGTGCTCGCACAACAACTCGGCATGCCGGCGCATCATCGTGGTGACCTCGCCCAGGCGCGGCAAGACGACCTGATCAGCCGATCCAGACCCGAACGCGATCGCCAAATCGCGAAACAGCCACGGCCGCCCCAGACAACCGCGTCCGATGACAACCCCGTCACACCCGGTCTGCTCGACCATCCGCAAGGCGTCGGCAGCTTCCCAGATGTCGCCGTTACCAAGCACCGGGATGTCGACAGACGACTTGAGCTCGGCGATCGAGTCCCAATCGGCGACACCGGAATAGGCCTGAGCGACCGTCCTGCCGTGCAACGCGATGGCGGCGACCCCACTGTCTTGGGCGATGCGACCGGCGTCCATGGCGGTCAGGTGGTCCTCGTCGATCCCCTTGCGGGTTTTCATCGTGACCGGCACACCGAACGGTTCGGCGGCTTTCACGGTGGCCCGCAGGATCTCCCCCAGTAGGCCGCGCTTCCACGGCAGCGCACCGCCACCTCCTCTGCGAGTCACCTTGGGTACCGGGCAGCCGAAGTTGAGGTCGATATGGGCGACTCCGTAGTCGGCACACAAGATCGTGGCCGCCCGCGAGACGTAGCTGGGGTCGGTGCCATACAACTGGACCGACCGCACGGTCTCGAGGTCGTCGAAGACGAGCATGTCCTTGGTGTGCTGGTCCCCCTCGACCAGTCCGCGCGAGGTGATCATCTCGCAGACGTAGAGGCCGGCGCCCTGCTCTGCGCAGAGCCGACGGTAGGCCGCGTTGGTGATGCCGGCCATCGGCGCCAGCACCACCGGCACCGGGACCTGCAGCGCGCCCAGACTCAGCGTCGAGGAACTCAGGGGTTCTTCCTCTTCTCAGAGGTCCCCGACTTCGTGCCCGGGCTCGACGGCGAGGTCAACTCCTCGATCTTTCCGGACCAGGTGATCGGGTCGAAGAGGTCGTCGTGGCGAAATGCGACTGCCAACAGGGTGCCCCTGTCCGGTACCAGGTAGACCAGGCACAGGTTGGCCTTCTGACCAGGTTCGAACTTCTCCGGGAACGCCCCCGGCGAGCAGGGCGCGAAGGTTCCGCCGAAGGTGGAGTACATCACCAGGGTGTTCACGTCGTCGAGCGCATACAACGGGACGAGCGCGTCGGCGGCGATGACCTCCTTGCCGATGTTGGTGACCTTCGCATGCACGAAATAGGGGCTCTTGCCCTTCACGTTGCTCAACTGCCACCCCTGGAAGGAGGTTTCGAAGCTGGTGTGTTCGATCTTGGTGACTTTCACCGCGATCACTGCGACCGAGCCGCGTCGGGGTGTGAAGGCCACCTTCGCGGTGTCCCCCAGCCCCAGGTTCGAGCCCGGATCGGTCAACGAGATCGATGTGGGCACCCCGCCGGGGTATGCCGACTCGGTGTCGATCGACTCCCCTTCGACCGGCGTACCGGGCAGGGCGCTGCTCCCCGAGGACGAACCGTCGGGGGCGTCCGAGCCACCGCTACACGCCGAGAGCGCGATCAGGAGGCCTGCCAGCGCGGCCGCTCCGGCGCGCCGCATCACAGGTGAAGACATGGAGTCAAGTTACCTTCAGCCGAGGAACTTGTCGGCGAAGAACGCCGTCAGGCCGTCGATGGAAATGCGCTGCTGGCTCATGGTGTCGCGCTCGCGAACCGTGACCGCGCCGTCCTGAAGTGTGTCGAAGTC
Source organism: Nocardioides sp. (assembly GCA_051306135.1). GTDB lineage: Bacteria > Actinomycetota > Actinomycetes > Propionibacteriales > Nocardioidaceae > Nocardioides. Next base: position 27,627 of record JBPPMQ010000029.1, read on the forward strand.
GATCGTCACGCAGAAGGGCGTCCCGATCTCGTCCTGGCGGCGATAGCGCTTGCCGATCGCCTGGGAGTCGTCGAAATCGACGGCCCAGTTCGCTCGCAACTCCGAGGCCAATGCCTTCGCCTTCGGGCTCAGGTCCACATTCCGGCTCAATGGCAGCACCGCGATCTTGACCGGCGCGAGACGCGGGTCGAGTTTGAGCACCGTGCGCTGGTCTACCCCGCCCTTGGTGTTGGGTGCCTCGTCGACCGTGTACGCGTCGACCAGGAAGGTCATCAGGCTGCGCGAGAGCCCGGCCGCAGGCTCGATGACATAGGGGGTATAGCGCTCGTTGTTCGCCTGGTCGTAAAAGGAAAGGTCGGTGCCTGACGCCTTGGAGTGGGTGGACAGGTCGAAGTCGGTGCGGTTGGCGATGCCCTCGAGCTCGCCCCACTCCGAGCCGGCGAACTTGAACCGATACTCGATGTCCACGGTCCGCTTGGAGTAGTGCGAGAGCTTCTCCTTGGCGTGCTCGAAATGACGAAGGTTGTCGGGGTCGATGCCCAAGTCGGTGTACCAGGCGGTTCGGGTGTCGATCCAGTACTGGTGCCACTGCTCGTCTTCGCCCGGCTTGACGAAGAACTCCATCTCCATCTGCTCGAACTCGCGGGTGCGGAAGATGATATGGCCCGGTGTGATCTCGTTTCGGAACGACTTGCCAACCTGTGCGATGCCGAACGGCGGCTTCATCCGCGCGGCCCCCATGACGTTGGCGAAGTTGACGAAGATGCCCTGCGCGGTCTCGGGCCGCAGGTAGTGCAGCCCTTCCTCGTTGTCGACGGGGCCGAGATAGGTCTTGAGCAGCCCGGAGAAGCTCTGAGGCTCGGTCCACTGGCCCCGGGTGCCGCAGTTGCCGCAGGCGATCTCGGCGAGTCCGCCCTCCGGCCCGCGTCCCTTCTTCTCCTCGAACTCCTCGACAAGGTGATCGGCCCGGTAGCGACGGTGACAGCTCATGCACTCGACGAGCGGATCGGAGAACACCTCGACGTGACCGGAGACCTCCCAGACGCGTCTGGGCAGGATGACCGCCGAATCGATGCCGACGACGTCCTCGCGGCCCTGCACGATGGTCTGCCACCACTGCTTCTTGATGTTGTCCTTGAGCGCGGTGCCGAGCGGCCCGTAGTCCCAGGCGGAGCGCGAGCCACCGTAGATCTCCCCCGACTGGAAGACGAATCCGCGGCGCTTGGCGAGGTTGATGACGGCATCGAGATTGCTGGGGGTGGCCAAGCTCTGCTCCTCTGCGCGCCGCTGCCTCCGCGGCACGCGCTCCTGT
>JBPPMQ010000055.1:0-38313 GCA_051306135.1 Nocardioides sp.
GCCATGAACGGCCGGTTGGACATCGGGTCGTAGCGCAGCTGGCCGTCGACGCCTTCGGCGGCGAAGGTGGCCTCCGCGCCGAGCGTCAGGCCGTCGTACACGCCCTCGGCCAGGTCGGTGATCGCGCGGATCAGCGGCTCGCGGTCGCTCGTACGGCCGCCGAAGATGATCGCGTCGATCGGTACGCCCGTCGGCTCGTCGTAGTCGGGCGCGATGTTGGGGACGTTGTCGAGCGTCGTGGTGAAGCGGCTGTTGGGGTGCGACCACGCCGCGGTGTCGTCGCTCTTGCGGTCCGCCAGGGGCGAGCCCATCCAGTCGAGCCAGCCGTGCACCTGCTTCGGCGGCTGCTTCGTCCTGCCCTCCCACCACACCTCACCCGTGGTCGGGTTGTGGGCGACGTTGGTGAAGATCGCCTTCGTGCCCTCGTCGATGGACGCCAGTGCGTTGGGGTTGGTCTTCTCGTTGGTGTCCTTGGCGACGCCGAAGACGCCGTACTCCGGGTTCATCCCCATCAGCCGGCCCGACTCCTCGTCGACCCACAGCCACGCGATGTCGTCGCCGTAGAACGAGACGTGGTAGCGATCGCCCAGCGCGTCGGGAGCCGCCATCATCGCCAGGTTGGTCTTGCCCGAGGCACTCGGGAAGCCGCCGCAGACGTGGTAGGTCCTCCCCGTCTCCTTGTCGTGGATGCCGATGAGCATGTACTGCTCGGCGAGAAACTTCTTGCTCGCCCAGCCGTCGTACGCCCCCTGCCGCAGGCCGTGTGCGATCTTGCCGAGCAGCGCGTTGCCCCCGTAGGACGAGCCGAAGTGGAGGATCGTGCGCTCGTCGGCGACGGTCACGAAGTAGCGCTGGTCGTCGGCCGTGCCCTGGCCGAGGTTCTCCAGGTCGCCGGTGACGTGGACCGCGCGGACGAAGAAGTTCGGGTCCTCGAGGTCGTTGACGTACTGCACGCCGACGCGGGCCATCCGGATCATGTGGAGCACGACCGTGCGGGTGTCGGTGAGCTCGACGCCGGCAGCCCACGGCGCGAGTGCGTTGCCGACGGGGGACATCAGATAGGGGATGACGTACATCGTCTTGCCCTGCGAGGCGCCGCGCATCCGGTCGTGCAGCATCGGCTTCATCTCCGAGGCGGGCCGCCAGTTGTTGTAGACGCCCTTGTCCTTCTCGTCGTTCGTCGCGACGATCGTGCGCTCCTCGGAACGGGCGGTGTCCTTGTAGTAGCTGCGGGAGTAGTAGCGCCCCTCCCCCGCCATCGACAGCTCGCCGGCGGCCACAGCCTCCTCGAGCAGACGCGCGTCGTCGGAGGCGTTGACCACCTCGATGCGCTCGGCGCCGGTGAGCTCGGCGTACTCCTTCACGAACTCACGGACCTGGGGGTTGGTCAGCCCGGCGTCGTCCAGGGCGGCCTCGAGATCTGCCATCGCGCTACCTCTCATCGTGCGACGGCGGGCCGTCGCGTGTGCGGGTGCTAGGCACCCTAGGGCACGTCATGGCCCGTGCGACCCGGCCTCGGGGTGGTCCTGATTTCGTACGCCCCGCGGGGGTCGGCTATCCTCGACCAGTCCTCGCGGTGCTTGCGCAGTGCGGGTGACGAGCGCCTGTAGCTCAACGGATAGAGCATCTGACTACGGATCAGAAGGTTTGGGGTTCGAATCCCTACAGGCGCGCACCTCCCGAAGGCCACCGACCGACCACGGTGGCCTTCGTCCATTGTCGGCCTCACCACACCCGTGATTTGCTTGAGGTATGGCAACACAGAACCTGAACGCCGAGGGTTTCGCCCCAACCATCGACAACAACGACATCGTCCTGGTCGACTTCTGGGCTTCCTGGTGCGGCCCCTGCCGCAACTTCGCGCCCATCTACGACGCCGCCTCCGAGCGACACCCCGACATCGTCTTCGGCAAGGTCGACACTGAGGCCGAGCAGCAGTTGGCCGCGCAAGCCCAGATCACCTCGATCCCCACCCTGATGGCCTTCCGCGACGGAATCCTGCTGTTCAACCAGGCCGGTGCGCTGCCGGCCCAAGCGCTCGAACAGGTCATCGACCAGGTCAAGGCGTTGGACATGGACCAGGTACGCCAGCAGATCGCCCAGGCGGAAGCGGCCGAGGCGGCCGGCGAGATGGGCTTGGACGACTTCGCCGCCGCACACGCTCAGGGGGGCTTCGTGCTCGACGTCCGTGAGCCCTCCGAGTTCGCCGCCGGACACGTGCCAGGTGCAGTCAACGTGCCCCTTCAGCAGATGCCCGGCGCGCTCGCAGACCTGCCCGTTGGTGAGCGGCTGCACGTCATCTGCGAATCCGGCGGCCGCAGCCGCCAAGCAGTCTCCTACCTCACCGCCCAGGGCTACGACGCCGTCAACATCTCAGAGGGAACCAGCGGCTGGCGTCAGCGGGCCTGGCCCACGGAGTCGTGAGCAACCTCCGACTGGAGCATCCGCCGGGCGAGATAAACCACGCCGAACGCGATCACCACGCACAGACCACCGACCACCACGTCGGAGAAGAAATGGTTGGCAGTGCCGATCACCACAATGACCTGCAGGGTCGGGTACACCACCGCAGCGATACGCCACCAGCGGCCCGAGAAGCTCCACATCTGGATGCCACACCACAGCGACCAGCCGAAGTGCAGTGACGGCATGGCGGCATACTGGTTCGTGGCGTCCCCAAGCGCCCGTGGCGCCGAGGCCGCATCGCCCCACCAGCCGTAGTCCGCGAACACGCGCATGACATCGACCGTTCCGATGCCAGGCAACAGCCGCGGGGGCGCGGCCGGATAGACCATGTAGAGCACCAGGCCCACGCCAGAGGCGATGACCAGCGCCCAGTAGCCGCGAGTCCAAGTCCAGCCACCCACTCGCCAGGACCGGTAGAGCACGAACGGGGTCGCCGCGTAATGGAAGACCGCGTAGAAATAGCACGCCGGCACAGCCAGCACGGTCACCGTCGACAACCAGCGGTTGAACGGCAGTTCAACGCTGTCGAACAGCCAACGCTCGGCGCTCAAGATGTCGCGGCCATTCGCGAGTGCGGCCGCTGCATCGGTGCCCTGTGCAGCCCTGATCAGGGTGTAGGCGACAGCCAGGACCACCAGCACGCCGAGTTGGATGGCGGTGGCGCGATCCAACCGTCGGGAGCGGACCCCAGCGCGGCCACGGGTGTGGGCCTGGATCAAACAACTCATCGGGTCCTCCCGAACAGCAACAACGCAGAGGAGTCGGCCGCACATCCGGGCCGGCCCAAACCTATCACGATCCGGAAACTACATTCCGCTTGTAGGATCGGAGGGTGACCGACTGTCCACCCGCCCGCCCCTTGCGCGCCGACGCGCTCCGAAATCGGGAGCGCATCCTGGTCGCCGCACGGCAGGTCCTGGCCGAAGACGGGCTCGAGGCCGGTTTCACCGAGATCGCCCGGGTCGCCGGCGTCGGTGTGGGCTCGGTCTATCGTCGCTTCCCTGACCGCGAGTCGCTGATCGACGCGCTCTTCGCCGAGGCCATCGACCAAGTGGCCGAAGAGGTGCAAGGGGCGCTGACCAGCGATGACCCCGGCAAGGCCTTCTGGGACCACCTGACAGCCTCCATCGAGCGCCGATGCGCCAATCGAGGCTTCGCGGAACTGTTGGACAGTCCCCGCGGACGCGAGACCACAGCGTCGGCCAAGGAGCGCCTCCAACCGCTGATCACCGAACTGCTGGACCGGGCCAAGAATGCCGGAGCCGTCCGGGCCGAGGTGAGCACGGCCGACATCGCCGTGCTCATGCATGTGGTGAGTCAGACCAGCACCGCGGATCACCCGGACCTGTGGCGGCGCTACCTGGCAATCATGGCCGACGGCCTGAAGCCGCAGTCGGGTTTCACGCTGGCCCACGTGCCCGGCGCGCCGGACGAGTGGTTCGTGCCCTCGGATGCCCGAGGTTGACGGATAGACGGTCGCGCGCACGATGCTGCTCAGCTCAGGTCGGCCAGGGCGGACTCGATCGCCCGGTGAAAGGTCGGATAGGCGTAGATCATCGACGTCAGCGTCGCCACCGGAACCTTGGCGTGGACCGCCAAGGTGAGCATCGACAAGATCTCACCGCCGGCGGGCCCGACCACGGTGGCCCCGACCAGCACACCGTCAGCAGCCACCACCTTGATCAAGCCATCGGCACCCGGGCCATGGGTGAATCCCCGTGAAGACGCTGCCAGATCGGTGGTCCCCACCCGCACGTCGAGACCGGCGTCCCGGGCGGCAGCCTCGCTCAAGCCCACCCCGGCGACCTCCGGGTCGGTGAACGTGGTGTGCGGCAGCGCCCGATAGTCGGCCCCGGCACCCGCGCGCCCGAGAATGTCGTCCAGGGCGATTCCCGACTGATACATCGACACGTGGGTGAAGGCACCGTGGCCGGCCACGTCACCGATGACCCACAGGCCGTCGGCGGCCCGCATGTGCCCATCGACCTCGATGCCGTCCACGCTCAGGCCCACGGTGTCCAAGCCAACTCCGTCGAGGTTGCTGGCCCGACCGGCCGCCACCAGGACTCGGTCGGCGGCCAACGTCTGTCCGTCCGCCAGGTGCACGGTGAACCGGCCGTCGACGTACTCGACCCTGGTCACCCGAGCGGAGGTCACCAGCCGGATCCCCTCCCGGGTGAACACGTCGCTGAGCAGCGCCGACGCCTCAGGTTCGTCGCCGGCGAGGATCCGCGGGCCACCCTCGACCACACTGACCCGTGAGCCGAACCGGGCGAAGACCTGAGCCATCTCGCAACCGATCGGGCCGCCGCCGATGACGACCAGTTCGGCAGGCACCGCAGTGGCCTTCACAGCGTCACGGTTGGTCCAATACGGTGTGTCGGCCAGTCCCTGGATCGGGGGTGCCGCCGGGCGGGTGCCCGGGTTGAGCACGACGCCCCTGCGCGCCCTGACGGTGTATGCCTTCGATCCGTCGGTGGGCTCGACCACGACGCGACCCGGTCCGTCCAGCCGAGCGACTCCACGGACCACGGTGGCGCCGGCCTTGACCAGTCGATCGACCGCGACGGTGTCGTCCCAGTCGTCGGTGGCCTGGTCCCGGATGCGGGCCGCAACCGGGGCCCAGGACGGCTCCACCGTCACCGAACCCGCCAGTTCACCGGCCCGGTGCGCCTCACCGAGGCTGTCGGCGGCACGCACCATCATCTTCGACGGGATGCACCCGTAGTAGGGGCACTCCCCGCCGACCAGGTGCTTCTCGACAGCAAGCACGTCCAGTCCCGCCGACGCCGCCTGGTTGGCGAGATTCTCACCACCGGGCCCGGTGCCGATGACGACCAGATCGACCTCGCGCTCCGTTCCAGCACTCACAAGAGACCTTCATCCGTCAGATACGCCAACGCAACCTCTTCCGGCGTCATACGGTCGACCGAGATCTGTCCGTTCAGCGAGGTGAGGTCCTCGGTGGTCAACGCCGCCATCAGCGGGTTCAGCACGTCGGCGAGATCCGGATTGGCCTCCAGGAAGTCGGTGCTCACCGCCGGCACGAGATTCTGGGCCGGTTGGATCTGCATGTCGTCCTCGAGGACCATCAGACCCAACGACTCCAGAGTGCCGTCGGTGGTGCTGGTCTCGCCGAGCTGGGACTCGCCGTCGATCACCGACTGATAGGTCTGGTCGCTGGCGTAGCCCAGCGGCAGGATCTCGGTGATGTCGATGCCATAGGAGTCCTCCAGACCCCCGGCGCAGTCCAGCCGACCTTCACAGTCGGGCGCGGCAGCCAAGGTCACCGACATCCCCGCCAGGTCTGACAACGTCGACAGCCCGTTGGCTTCGGCATACTCGGTGGTGACGAAGAAGGCGTTGGTGTCGGTGGCCGAGGACACGTCGAGCAGGGTGATCCCCTGGTCGTCGAGCAGGGACTTGCCGTCGGCCGCCAACTCCTCGCCGTCACCGGCCGTGAACGGCTCCGCGTCTGCTCCGTTCTTGGCCGAGTTCAAGAAGTTGACGATGCCGCCGACGTACTCGGGGACGACGTCGACGCCACCGGGGAAGTCCGCCATATAGGCGTCACGGGTGGCGACCAGCTTCACCGTAGGGCTGTAGCCGGCAGCGGCCAGGAGTTGGGAGTACATCTCGGACACCAGTGCGGCCTCCGGGAAGTTCTGAGAGGCGATCACCACCGGAGTGTTCTCAGCAGCAGAGGTCGGTGCCGAGGCGTCTGGGTCGCTGTCGCTGCCACATCCGGCGGTCACGGCCAAGGCTCCGGTGGCCAATGCGGCCATCGCGATTCGGAACTTCATGGGATCTCCTTTGTCCATGCCCCGTCGGGCCGGGGCTGCGGCGCCATGCGCCGCGAAGCAAATCTAGTCACAGCCTGAACACAGTGCTCACATACTTTTACGCTCACATCCAACTACCTGCCACCGACAAACCCCGCACGAACGGCTCTGTCCGCGAGCACACCGAGGCCCTCGATGAGGAGGGCCACGATGGCGACAACGATCGCGCCGGCGATTCCCTTCCCATACTGGGTTCGATAAAATCCGTCGGTGATGACGCGGCCCAGTCCGGGCCCGGCGACCAGAGCCGCGATGGTGGCGGTCGCCCACACCTGAACCAGTGCCAACCGGACCCCCGACATCGTCACCGGCAGCGCGAGCGGCAGTTCCACGATGCGGAACCTCTGCCAGCCCGTCATACCTTGGCCGCGGGCGGCATCCACGACGGTGGCCGGCACCTCCCGCACGGCGGTGTAGGAGTTGGTGACGATGGGCGGCAACGCAAACAGCGTCAGCGCCACGATGGTGGCCAACCCCGCCCGACCGTAAGGCCCGAAGTCGGCCGTCCCCGGCCAGTCCGCGGTCACCAGCAACGCCAACAAGGCGAAGACCGGCACCGCCCGACCCACCGCACTGAGATTGATCGCAGCCCATCCCCCGCGGCCCAGGTGCCCGAGCCACAGCGCCAACGGCATCCCGACGAGGATCGCCAGACCGAGAGCGGTGACGGTCAACAACAGCTGCTGGACCAGCAACTGCCACATGCCGTCGGCGCCGGTCCAGTTCGCCCAGGTGGTCAGGTAGTCCCAGGCGTCGGAGAACGTCGTCATGCCCGCCTCCAAGGGGTCACGAGCCGAGTGCCGAGAACGATCAACGCGTCCAGCGCAACGGCCAGCAGCACGCACAACACTGCCGCGGTGAACAGTTCGGCCCGAAAGTTGGTCAGCACGCCGTCAGAGATGAGGTTTCCGAGTCCGCCGTAGGCGACCAGACTGCCGATCGTGGTCAGCGCCACCGTGGAAACGGTGGCGACCCGCAGACCGGCGCTCATCACCGGCCAGGCCAGCGGCAGTTCGACCCGCAGCAGGCTGCGCATCCGGCCGTAGCCCAGACCTCTCGCGGCCTCACGAACCTCCACAGGGACCGCCTCCAGTCCGTCGAGAATCGCACGCACCAGGATCGTCTGGGCGTAAGCCGCCAAGCCGATGACCACGGTTGTCATCGACAATCCCGTCCACGGCACCAGCAGCGGCAGCAGCGCCAGCGACGGGATGGTGTAGATCGCGGTGCTCGAACCCAGCACCACCCCACGCACCAGCCCGGAGCGTCGCGCCATCGCGGCGAGTATCCCGGCGACCACCAGGCCCAGCGCCACCGACAGGACCGTGATCTGCAGGTGTTGGACCAGCGCGTCCCCAATCTCGGTGCGGCGGTCCTGCCAGTAGTCCGGACAGATCCAGTCGTTGACCAGTCGGCTGTAACAGGGCGGTTCTGATGCGGCCTGCGGAATCGACTCCGCCGCCGCCGCGCTGGCTGCCAGTAAGGTCACCCTATGGACGCTACCGGGTTGGGCGAGGCCGGGTCGATGATCGAACTCACCGACGTCACCAAGGAGTTCGATGACCACACCCCCGCAGTCGCGGGGCTGAGTCTGAGGGTGCGCCGGGGAGAGATCGCCGTCCTGGTCGGACCCTCAGGGTGCGGCAAGTCAACGACCCTGAGGATGATCAACCGGCTCATCGAACCCACCTCCGGCCGGATCGTGGTCGACGGGCAGGACGTCACCGTCGCCGATCCGGTGCAACTTCGCCGCGGCATCGGATACGTGATCCAGCAGGTCGGGCTCTTCCCCCACCAGCGGATCATCGACAACGTGATGACCGTGCCGCTGCTGTGGGGCGAATCGAAGGCGGCGGCCCGCGAACGCGCCCGAGAGATGCTCGCCCTGGTCGGGCTGGACCCTGATGCCTTCGGTCGACGGTTCCCCCACCAGCTCAGCGGCGGGCAGCAGCAACGTGTCGGGGTAGCCCGGGCTCTGGCGGCAAGCCCTCCGGTGATGCTCATGGACGAACCGTTCGGTGCCATCGATCCGCTGGAACGACGTCGACTCCAAGACGAGTTCCTGCGCATCCAGGCCGACACCGGAATCACCGTGGTGCTGGTGACCCACGACATCGACGAGGCAGTCAAACTCGGCGACACGGTCGGGGTGATGGCCCCCGGCGGACGGCTGGCCCAGTGGGCTACTCCGGCAGAACTGCTGCTCAACCCCGCCGACGACTTCGTCGCGGACTTCGTGGGTTCCACCTCCGGGCTGCGCCCCCTCAGCGTCGTACCGGTCGATCCGGGGCTGCTCGAGTCGGACCCCGCGCCGCACGCACCGACCCTCGAACTTCCGGCGATGCTGGCCGACGCGATGACCGCCTTGCTAGCCAGCCCGGAGATGCGGGTCAGCGTCGTGGACGGGGGCGCCACCGTGGGAACCATCACCCCCACCGTCGTACAGCAGACTCTGCGGGCTTACTTGTAGCCCCACATCCCCGGTTTGGCCGACCGCAGGACTGGGCACGCTGTCACCATGAAGATTCAGCGCACCGTCGCGACCAGCGCCCCGCCCGAACGGGTTTTCGCCTACCTCAGTGACTTCACCAACACCACCGAGTGGGACCCCGGAACCGTGCAGACCGAACGGATCTCCGGAGGTGGCGGGGTCGGCACCCGGTATCACAACGTGTCGAAGTTTCTCGGCCGCAAGACCGACCTGGAGTACACCGTCATCGAACACACCGCACCGGGCCTGTTCCGGCTGAAGGGTGTCAACAAGTCCGTCGAGGCGACCGACACCATGCGCATCACCGCGGCCGGCACCGGGTCGGAGGTCACCTACACTGCGGAGTTCGACTTCAAAGGCGTCGCGAAGTATGCCGCCCCGCTGTTCAAGCCCGCGTTGACCAAGCTCGGCAACGACGCCGAGAAGGGCCTCAAGTCCGCCCTCGCCGACCTCTGAACGACTCTGCTTCCCCAAGTCGGCTCCCGCTCACAGGCAACGCTCAGCGACGAGGTCTAGGCTCGCCCTATGGCACAGATCTTCTCCCTCGACTATCCCCGCTCGTTGGCCGTCTATGAGAACTACACCGACGCCCAGAAGGCCGTCGACCACCTCTCCGACCACGACTTCCCGGTGGAGAACGTGCTGATCGTCGGCACCGAACTCAAGCAACTCGAGAGGATCACGGGTCGGCTCACGTGGGGCCGCGTCATCGGCTCGGGAGCCGCGGGCGGCGCTTGGTTGGGGCTGTTGTTCGGGCTGCTGCTGGGCCTGTTCGCCTCCGCTGACGACCCGTGGCTGGGCATCGTGCTGGCCGGCGTCGGACTGGGCATGGTCTGGGGAGTGATCATCGGTGCGGTCGGCTACGCCATGAGTGGCGGTCGACGAGACTTCTCCAGCGTCAAGAAGATCGAGCCCAGCAAGTACGAAGTGCTCGTCGAGCACAAGCACCTCGCGGCCGCCCAGGAGTTGTTGGCGCAACTGCCGACCCCCACCACGTGGTGAATCACTGACGCTGTGGTTCCCCGCTCGCCCAATCACTGACACTGTGGTTCCCCGCTCGCCCGATCACTGACGCTGTGGTTCCGGATTCCGGAAATGACGACCATAACGTCAGTGACGAGGAGGGGTTCGACCATAACGTCAGTGACTGGGAGGGGTTCGACCAAAACGTCAGTGACTGGGAGCCGAAAGGTCAGTGACTAGGGCCGCGGGGACCGGCGCTGAACAACCTGCAACTCCGCCGATCGACCGGGTCCACACCTCGGCCCCGGATCAAGGAATGATGGGCACATGAGCGGACCACTGGACGACATCGTCGTCGTCGATCTCTCCCGGGCGCTGGCTGGCCCCCACGCCACCATGATGTTGGGCGATCTGGGCGCCCGAATCATCAAGGTCGAGGCACCGGGCCACGGCGACGACACCCGCGCCTGGGGCCCGCCCTTCATCGACCCTGAAGTCGGCGCGAGAGAGTCGACATACTTCTTGTCGGCCAACCGCAACAAGGAGTCCATCACCCTCGACCTCAAGACAGCGTCCGAGCGAGAGGTGCTCCTCGGCCTGATCGACAAGGCCGACGTGCTGGTGGAGAACTTCCGCACCGGCGTGCTGGAGCGCCTGGGGCTCGGCATCGAATCTCTCCAGCAACGCAACCCGCGCCTAGTGGTGCTGTCCATCACCGGGTTCGGGCACGACGGCCCCGAGGGTGGCCGCGCGGGTTATGACCAGATCGCCCAGGGCGAGGCCGGGCTGATGTCGCTGACCGGATCCGCACCCGACGACCCCCAACGGGTCGGCGTCCCCATCGGCGACCTGCTCGCGGGCATGTATGGCGCCTATGGAGTGTTGGCAGCGCTCCACGACCGTCAACGCACCGGCATCGGACAACTGGTGCGGACCTCTCTGCTGGCGGCGGTGGTCGGGGTGCATGCCTTTCAGGGCACCCGGTGGACCGTGGCCGGAGAGGTCGGTCAGGCCCAAGGCAACCACCATCCGTCCATCGCTCCTTACGGGCTCTTCCACTGCCGCGGCGGCTCGGTGCAGATCTCGGTGGGATCTCAGGGTCTGTGGTTGCGGCTGTGCGCCGCGTTCGGCCTCGACCCTGAAGCCGACGGCATGGCCACCAACCCTGAACGCGTCCACAACCGCGACCGGGTGATCGAAGTGATCGAGGCCGCCTTCGCCGCCTACGACCCCGAGCCACTGCTGGCCAAGCTCGCGCAGGCCGGCATACCGGCCGGCAAGGTACGCACCCTGGACGAGGTCTACGCCTGGGACCAGACAGCCAGCCAGGGGCTGCTCATCGACGTGGAGCACGCGACGCTCGGTCGGCTGCAACTGCCTGGACCGCCGCTGCGGTTCTTCGCCGCCGACGGGACGGAGACGACCCGCAGTGACCACGCTGCCCCACCGACCCTCGACCAGCAGGGCGAGGAGCTGCGGTCCTGGGCGTTGGAGGCGGGTCCGACCGGGTTGGGACAAGCCCGGTGAGCGCCCGGATGACGGCTCAGGACCTGATGGACCTGGTGCTCGATGCGGGCAGCTTCGAGTCGTGGGACATTCCGGTTTCGATCGACCACTGGCCGCAGGACTATCGCACCGAACTACTCGCCGCCCGCGAGCGCACCGGGGTGGACGAGTCGGTGCTGACCGGTGCCGCGTCTGTGCGGGGCCGGCGGGTCGCGGTGCTGATCAACGAGTTCCGGTTCTTGGCGGGTTCGATCGGTGAGGCTGCGGCCGACCGCATTGTCTCGGCTGTACGCCGGGCGACGGCCGAACGTTTGCCCATCCTGGCCACCACCGCCTCGGGTGGCACCCGCATGCAAGAGGGCACTCCGGCATTCGTGAAGATGGTCGAGATCTCCCGCGCACTGATGGCCCACCGGGCCGCCGGGCTGCCCTACCTGGTCTATCTGCGCCACCCGACCACCGGTGGTGTCTACGCGTCGTGGGGGTCGCTGGGCCATATCACCATCGCCGAACCCGGCGCGCTGATCGGGTTCCTCGGCCCGAAGGTGTATGCCGCCCTGGTCGGCAAGCCCTTCCCCGACGGAGTGCAGACCGCCGAGAACCTGGCCGCCAAGGGCGTCATCGACGCTGTGGTCCCTGCCGCGTTGCTGCCCCAGGTGGTCGACAACGCTCTCGCGGTGCTGGTCGACCCGCCGTCGCCACCCGACGGCCTCACCGTGCAGGCTCCGGACCCGGAGATCGGTGCACGCCCCGCCTGGCAGGTGATCGAGAGTTCCCGGCTCCCGAACCGGGCCGGCGTACGCGACCTGCTCCGTGTCGCAGGCACCGCCACGGTTCGCCTCAAGGGCACCGACGAGGGCGAGCGGGACGACACCGTGCTGGTGGCACTGACCCGACTGGGCGGACAACCCTGCGTCCTGGTCGGCCAGGACCGCACCCGGCAGACCCCTGCGTCTCCTCTCGGTCCCGGCGCGTTGCGTGAGGCGCGCCGCGGGATGAAGTTGGCCGAAGAACTCGGGCTGCCGCTGGTCACCATCGTGGACACTCCGGGCGCTGAACTGTCGGTGGCGGCCGAGGAAGGCGCGATCGCCGGTGAGATCGCCCGCTGCATCGGCACCCTGGTCTCGATGACCGCACCGACGGTCTCGGTGATCCTGGGCGAGGGCTGCGGCGGTGGCGCACTGGCCCTGATGCCGGCACGCGTGGTGCTCGCCGGGGAGAACGGCTGGCTGGCCCCGCTGCCGCCGGAGGGCGCCTCGGTGATCGTGCACGGCACCCCGGAGCACGCCGCCGAGATGGCCGCGCAGCAGCAGGTCCGTGCCGTCGATCTGCACGCCAACGGCATCGTCAGCCAGGTGATCAGCGAAGCCGGTTCGCCCGACGACTACGCACGGGCCGTGGTTCGGGCGGTCGCCGAGGCCATCGCCGTCCAGCGCCGCTGACCGGGATCACACCGGGCGGGCGGCATACTCCTCGGCCGTGATGGCGTGGATGCCGGTGTCGGCCCATCCGCCGCGGAACCACAGATCCTGGCGGAAGAGGGCCTCGTGGCGCATGCCGAGCCGTTCACACACAGCGACGGAGGCGTGGTTGCGGGGGTCGTACTCGGCTATCACTCGGTGGATTCCCATCCGGGTGAAGAGCAGCTCCATCACCGCTGCGGCGGCCTCGCTGGCATACCCCTGGCCGTGCACGTCGGGATGGAAGGTCCAACCGAGTTCGGCGGTCAGATTGTCCAAACTCTTGACGGCGACATAGACGTCCCCGATCAGTTGGCCGTCTGCGGTGCGTTCGACTGCGATCTGAAGGTAGTCGCCGACCGCTCCAAGTCGCAGCGACGCCGCATACCGCTCCACCCGCTCGGTCACCTGTGCCAGCGTGCGCGGCTCGAAGAGCAGGTAGGCGCAGACGTCCTCACGGGACTGGTAGCGGTGGATCGCGGGGGCATCGGCTGCGGTCATCGGCCGCAGGCGCAGTCGGTCGGTGTGCAAGTCGGAGTCGAAGGTGAACGGCGTGAACTCGGCCTTGGGCTCCGGCTCGTCGAGCAACTGGTGGGCCAGTGGCGCCAACCGACTACCCATCGCCCGGGCCTGCGCGCGAGTGACCCACCGGGCCTCCTCGATCTCGGCAGCAGCCTCGACGTGGCTGGCCTGGTCGCGGGTGAGCCTGAGCCCGAAGACGTCGGCGGTGAGCCGGTGGCCAGGCTCGTTAGCCGCCATCGACTGATAGCGACCCCAGGCGACCAGGGACCTCCGGTCGACCTCGATCTGGAGTTCCTCGGCGATCTCGCGCACCAACGCCTGCGCTGCGTCCTCGCCCTGGTCGGGTTTGCCGCCGGGCTGCATGAAGTTCGCCGAACCGGCCTTGCGCACCAGCAGCACCCGACCAGCGGGATCGGTGGTGAACGCCGCGACCACGTGGATCGTCGGCTGCCCGGCGTCACTCATGCCGGCAACCCTATGCCGCCCGGCGACCACGAGCCGGTGCCACCGCCTAGGGTGATTCCATGAGTGTGCACATCGCGGCCCACCCCGGCCAGATCGCCCCCGACGTGTTGATGCCCGGCGACCCCTTGCGGGCACAATGGATCGCAGAGAACTTCTTGGACGGGGTCGAGTGCTACACCCAGGTCCGGGGCATGCTCGGCTACACCGGAACCGTGCGCAGCGGCCCGGCTCAGGGGCGCCGAGTCAGCATTCAGGGCTCCGGAATGGGGATCCCGTCGTTCTCGATCTACGTCACCGAGTTGCTGGCAGAGTATGACGTCAAGCGGGTCGTCCGGGTCGGCAGTTGTGGTGCGATCCGGCCCGAGGTGCAGGTGCGGGATCTGGTGATCGCGGTGACCGCCTCGACCGACTCCTCGATCAACAAGGTCCGCTTCGAGGGATGGGACTTCGCTCCGTGCGCCGACTACGGCCTCCTCAGCGCGGCGGTCACCGCTGCCGCCGACCTCGACGGGCCGGGCCGGATCCATGTCGGGGGGATCCTCAGCTCGGACACCTTCTACGAGGTCCGGCCCGAGGTGCGTCAGCGGATGGCAGACCACGGGGTCCTCGCGGTGGAGATGGAGGCGGCGGCGCTCTATTCGATCGCGCCGCGCTTCGGTGCGAAGGGGTTGGCGATCTGCACCGTCTCGGATCACATCCTGACCGGCGAGGCCACCTCCTCCGACGAACGGGAGACCACCTTCGCTCAGATGGTCGCAGTGGCCCTGGCTGCGCTGGCAGGAGCCGACCGGTGACCACCCAGTTGGCGACCTCGTTCGGCGCCACCTTGCCGAGCTGGGTCTGCGACGAGATCAACACCGCGGTCCCCGACGACGAGGCACAGATGGACCTGGTGCTGCGCCTGGCGGCCCGCAACCCGCGCGAAGGCAGCGGCGGCCCGTTCGCGGCCCTGGTCGTGGACACCCACTCCGCGGAGGTGGTCTCGGCCGGGGTGAACCTGGTGCTGTCATCCAACCTGTCCGCCGCCCACGCCGAGGTGGTCGCGCTGTCGTTGGCGCAGGTCAGGCTCGGCACCTGGAACCTAGCCGGCCGACCTCGCACCCTGGTGGTCAACTGGCGGCCCTGCGCTCAGTGCTACGGCGCCGCGATGTGGTCGGGGGTCTCCCGGCTGGTGGTGGCCGGTGACGGTCCCGAGTGCGAGCGACTGACCGGTTTCGACGAGGGTCCGATGCGCGAGGACTGGGCCGAGCAGTTCGAGGACCGCGGCATCGAGGTGGTGACCGGCATACTGCGCGAGCAGGCGGTGGCCGGCTTCGAGGCGTATGCCGATCTGGTCCGGTCTGCTGGGGTGACGGTCTACAACCCCCGCTGAGCCGTACCCTGAGGCATGCGCACCTTGATTGTTCTGGCGGCCATGTTCCTGGTGGCCGGTTGTGGCTCCTCAGACGACAGCCCCCCAGCAGCCCCTTCCTCTGACAGTTCGACCGCAGCCACGTCGAGCGTCGAAGTGAAGGACGTGGCGAGGATCTTGGCCGCAGGGGTGGAGAACCGCACCGGTATCAGCGGCACGATCAAGTGCGGCAACGACGAGACCTGGCCGGCGCCGTCCAAGCAGGAGTGCCTGCTCACCGGCGAGGAGGTCCAAGCCGTCATCGTGGTGCTGATCGACGAGACCGGGAAGGTCACCTGGAAACTCCAGTGACAAGATGGCCTGATGCGCATCGGCCTGATCACCTCCACCCCCGACGCCATGGGCGAGGTCGACATCGACATGCCGCCCTTGACTGCGGCCTTCGCTGCTGAGGGCATCGAGGCGGTGCCCGCGATCTGGCACGACAGGGGCGTCGGGTGGCACGACTTCGATGCCCTGGTGATCCGCAGCCCGTGGGACTATCCGGACCGGCCGGGCGATTTCATGAGCTGGCTGGATTCGCTGACGGTTCCGGTGTTCAATCCACGCGAACTGATTCGCTGGAACCTCGACAAGGTCTACCTCGTCGAACTGGCCGGCGCCGGCGTACCGATCGTTGCGACCAGTGTCTGCACGGACCTGGACCAGGTGCGAGCAGCGCTGCCCACCGGACCGGTGGTGATCAAGCCGACCGTGTCGGCTGGTTCGCGTGACACCGGCCTGTTCGCTGCCGGTGATCCGGCCGCCCTGGCGCTGGCCGAGACCATTGTGGCCAAGGGCAAGGTGCCGATGGTGCAGCCGGCGATCGCGAGCGTCGCCGCGGTCGGCGAGGCCGCTTTGTTGTACTTCGGTGGCGTGTTCTCCCACGCGGTCCGCAAAGGCCCGCTGCTGGCGCCGGGTGGTGGGCTGATCGGCGGGGTCTACGCCGAGGTGATCGACCCACACACACCGACCGCGACTGAGATGGCGGTCGCCGAGGCTGCCCTGGCCGCGGTCACCGAACGCTTCGGAACCCCGCTGTATGCGCGGTTCGACATCGTGGACGGCTCGATGCTCCTGGAAGCCGAACTCTTCGAGCCGTCGGTCTTCCTGGAGTACGCCGACGGTGCCGCGGAGCGATTTGTGGGGGCCTGTTCAGCCCTCTGAGCAACCCCAACCCGCCGAGTCGGCGTACATGTACGCCGACTCGGCGGGTTTGGGGTCACTTGACCGGCTGGAGCTCAGGATCCTCGTCAGCCTTGACCATGTGCGGCCGTTCGAGTGCGGTGCCCTCGATGTCGATCGTCGGCAGGATCCGGTCCAGCCACTTCGGCAGCCACCAGGCCTTGTCGCCCATCAAGTAGAGCAGCGCCGGGATCAGGCACATCCTGACGGCGAAGGCATCGAAGAGAATCGCCACAGCCAACGCGAAGCCCATCGACTGGATGATCGGCTCGTCGATCAGGATGAACCCGGCGAACACCGAGGTCATGATGAGTGCGGCCGCCGTGACGACCCGGGCCGAGTTGCGGAATCCGTCGTGGACAGCCTGCCAGTAGGTGTCCCCGTGCACGTAGGCCTCTCGGACCCGGGTGACCAGGAAGACCTGGTAGTCCATGGCCAGACCGAAGACCAGTCCGATCAGGAAGATCGGCATGAAACTGATGATCGGCTGACCGGGGAAGAGTCCGAAGGTGCCCTCCTGGAACAGCAACACCGTGGCCCCGATGGTCGCAGTGACCGAGAGCAGGAACCCGAGCGTCGCGGTCAGCGGCACCAGGATCGAACGGAAGACCAGAATCAGCAGCAGGAACGCCAACCCGATCACGATCCCGAGATAGACCGGCAGCGCCTGGGCCAACTTGACCGACACATCGGTCTGGATCGCGACAATGCCGGTGACACCGACGGTCGCCCCGGTCTGGGCTTCGATGTCCGGCTCACCTGCCCGCAGGTCATCGAGCAAGTCCTCGGTGCGCGAGTCGGCGGCGTCGTACTCCGGGGTCACGATGATCAGTGCTCCGGTGCCCTCTGGGTTGACCCGAGCCAACTGGGCGTTGGCCACGTTGTCGAGCGAGGCCGCGAACTCCGCAGTGCTGGTGTAGGAAGCCATCTGGTCGGCCGGGTCGGCGATATCGCGACCGTCGACCACGACCAGCATCGGCGACTGACGGCCGGGACCGAAGGCGTCGCTGACCAGGTCGGCAGCCTTGCGTTGAGTGGTGTCTGCCGGAGCGGTGGAGTCGGTCGGGAAGGCAAGGTGCAGGTCGGTCATCGGAATCGCGGCGGCACCGAGGCCGACGACGACCACTGCGACAAACGCCAGCGGTGCCCGCCCCAGAAGCTTGGACCAGCGCAGCCCGATGTTGTCGATCTTGCCGCGCTCGTCACGCTTGGGCACGTAGCGTCGGAAAGTGCCACCGAAGGCCTTCTTCTTCAGCATGCCGAGGATGGCCGGCAGCAACGTGAGTGCCACCAGAACCGCGATCACCACGGTGACGGCCGCACCTAGACCCATGGCGGTCAGGAACGGAATGCCGACCACCGTCAGGGCAGCCAAGGCGATGATGACGGTCAGGCCAGCGAAGACCACAGCCGAGCCTGCGGTGCCCACCGCGACACCCACCGCCTCTTCGCGGTCCTCGGTGTGGTCGAGTTCGTTTCGATATCTGGCAAGGATGAACAGTGCGTAGTCGATGCCGACACCGAGGCCGATCATGGTGGCCAACAGGGTCGTCGAGGAGTCGATGTCCATGACGGCTGTCATGGCGGTGATGCCGGCTACGCCGGTGCCGACGCCGAAGATCGCGGTGAGCAGCGGCAAGCCGGCCGCCACCAGCGAGCCGAAGGTAATGGCCAGCACCAGCAACGCGACCGCGATGCCGACGAGTTCTGACGACATCGACTCGGGTCCAGTGGCCTCCATGCCCTGGCCGTTCACCTCGACTGCGAGCCCGTCGGTGCGGTGCTGCTCGATGATGTCGATGACCGCGTCCTGGCTGGACGGTTCGACGTCGACGGTCAGGCCCTCGAAGGTCGCGGTGATGATGCCGACTCGGCCGTCGGGCGACAACGGCGACAACGCAGCCGCATTGGCCTGCGCCACGTCGCGCGGCGTGCCGGCCTCCACGGCGGCGCCGACGATGGCCTTGGTCTGCTGGGCGGCTGCGGTCACCGGATCCACGATCGGGGTGGTCGAGTCGACCTGCGGCGCCTGGGACAGGTCGGCGATCAGGGCCTTGATCTCGCCGGCATACGGCTCGTCGGACAGGGTGCTGCCCTTCGGAGCAGCAACGACGACGGTGAAGGTCGGGTCGTCCACGGACTCCCCGGAAGCGTCGCCGAAGAGTTCCTCTTGAAGGTCGAGGGTCTCCACCGAATCGATGCCCGGGATGGTGAACTCCGAGGTCATCGGCTTGGAGAAAGCAGCGGCGACAGTGCCCACCGCGATCAGCGCGATCAGCCAGGCTGCGATGAAGATCGGCCAGCGACGGTATGCCGTCTTGCCGAGTCGATAGAGAAGGGAAGCCACGGGGTGTCTCCTGGTCGGTGAGGGTTGGGTGGTGGGAGGTGTGTGGTGTCTGGGTAGGTCAGGCGAACATGGTGGCCATCCGACGCAGGCCGTCGTCGACCAGATCAGCGATCTGGGGTCCGGTGGGGTCCGCGGCGAAAGTCTCCATCGACTCGTCGAACACCGCCATGATCATCCGTCCGAGCAAACGGGCCGAGCGGGGATCGAAGGCCGGCCCTTCGCGCTCGGCCATGAAGTCGGCGAACAGAGCCAGATTGCGGACCATCCGCTCATGGGCGCCGACCACGATGCGCGGTTCAGATCGCACCAGGCGGTGCATGCACATGAAGTCATCGGGGGTGAGCGGCTTGGTCTTCAACAGACTCAACACCAGCGTCAACAAGTCGTCGAGCAGAACCCCCGATGGCCCGCCGGCCAGGAACTCCGCGACCAGTTCCTCGGGTGGATGATGCTCCTCGCCGAGCAAGGCGTCGAGTTTGCCCGGGAAGTAGTTGAACAGTGTCCGTCGGGAGACTCCGGCAGCGGCGGCGAGGTCGTCCATGGTGAATCCGTCGAGCCCGTGCTGGTCCGCCAACTGCCGCGCCGCCAGGCTGATGGCCTGGCTGGTCGCGTAGCGCTTGGCTTCGCGATGCTTGACTGCACTTTCGGACATAGAGTGCAGTTTTGCACTTTGTTTGCACTAGTGCAAGGTCCTGGAGAGTGGGGTTCGTCTCAGGCGGAGAGCACCGCAGGCGCCGCGATCGAGTTGATCAACTGGGCGTAGGTGTCGAAGCCTTTGTGCTCGCTGAGCCGCTGCCGGTGGCGCAGAATCCGCTCGGAGTGCTCCTCACGCTGCTCATAGGCTGCCGCCCAGGTCTCGGCCATCGCCACGGGGTCCAACTCTGCGACCAGTCGGGGGTCGCCGACCATCAGCGCGGCATCGCCCACCGCGGTGGTCACCGGGACGGCCCCTGAGGCCATTCCCTCCAGCAGGCACAGTGGCGCGGCCTCACCGAACTTCGAGGTCAGCGCCACCAGGTCGGCCGCGTTGTAGAACGGTGCCATCGACGGCTGGATTCCCATCGCGTGCACCTGCATTTCACGCCCGGACCAGTGCCTCAACTCGACATCGAGGAGATCGGTGAGGGCCTGGTTCTCGTCCGTCATACCCGCGCCGCACATGACCAGATGAGCGTCGGGGTAGCGCCGCACGAACTCACCTGCAGCGGCGACGAAGAGCCCGATGTTCTTCATCTCGTCGAAACGAGCCGCGATCAGCACCACCGCTGAGTCGTCGCCGACCTCCAACTGGGCGCGCATCGACCTACGGGTCTCGGCGTTCGGGCGAAACTTGTGCAGGTCGACCCCGTTGGGGATCACCGGCAGTTTCTCCAGCGGGATTCCGGTCGCGCGGTGGTAGGCGCGCTGGGTCGACTCCGCGCAGCACACCCCGGCGCTCAGCAGCCCCTGCTCGTGCAACTGGACCAAGGACTCCAGCGCGGCGCCGGAATGCTCGGGGTCGCTGCGGTGCAGCGCGGTGATCAGCGGCCGACCGAAAGTGCCCACCTTCGCCAGTGCTGCCAGCGGCTGCTCCTTGAGGGAGAAGATCACATCTGAGCGGCGAACGGCCCGCTCGAGCAGATACAGGTCCAACGAGCTGAGCGCCTTGGTGCCGTCGCGGTCCAGCGCCTGGATCGGTATGCCGGCCGCCCTCAGCCGGCGATACGAGGTGTCGTCGCGGATCGCCTGGGCGGTGAACTCGCGTTGAACTCGGTTGGTCAGACTGAACACCTGGTGCTGCTGGCCGGTGGTGGCGTCCAACGCACGAACCACAGCGGTATGCAGAATCCTGGCGCCGCCGGCGAAGAAGCCCTCGTAGAGCGAGAGCACCTTGGGACCGTCGGGGAGAAAGGCAACGTTCATGTCAACCTCCGGACCGCGAACTGGGTCGATGATCGATGTGATCGGCGTCGGACTGCATCCTTGCAATCACTCGGTGCTGGCACACTAACCCGGGCAGCCAAGCGGTGTCGCCAAACAACCGGTGAACGGCGGGGATCGTTCACACGGAGCTAACATGCAGCGCCTTAGCCACCGTTACGCCGGACGCTCTGGCGCTGCCGCGGGCACGGTCGGCCATACTTTCCGAGTGCGACCCTTCCTGTTCTTGCAGACCCGCCCGGAGGAATCGGCGGCCGCCGAGGAGTACGCCGCGTTCTGCCGGTTCACCGGGCTGGCCCCGGAGCAGTTGGTGCGACACCGGCTCGACCACACTGCGTTGGGGGAAGTTGCGCTGTCCGACTGGACCGGTTTCATCGTCGGCGGCGGCCCCTTCAACGTCTCAGATCCAGCGCAGGAGAAGTCGCAGGTCCAGGATCGGGTCGAGTCCGAACTGCGTGACCTGGCGCTGGCCTGCGTGGAGTCGGACCACCCATTCCTAGGTGCCTGTTATGGCGTTGGAACTTTGGGCTCGCTGTTCGGTGGACTGGTCAGTCGGGCCTACGGCGAGACCGCCGGGGCCATCTCGGTGTCGTTGACCCGGGACGGACGCCAAGACCCGTTGTTCGACGGGGTCAGTGAGAACTTCGAAGCATTCGTCGGTCACAAGGAGGCAGTCGAGGTACTGCCGAGCGGGGCGGTGCTGTTGGCTCGCGGCACCCAGTGCCCCGTGCAGGCCTTTCGGATCGGGACCCGCGTCTACGCCACCCAGTTCCACCCCGAACTCGACATCGACGGCCTCGCTTCCCGGATGAACGTCTACCGCCATCACGGCTACTTCGACGAAGCAGAGACCGAGGAACTGATCATCCAAGCCCGCAGGTCGTCGGTCACCGAGACCGGGAAACTGCTGGCGAACTTCGTGTCCCTGGCTCAACGGCGAAGGTAGGGATCCCCGCCCCAAGTGCCCGCCATTGTGGGATCATCTGTGCGACGGCCAGAACGACAAGCCGAGGTGAAGTTGACCGACTGGGGACCCGATCAGCGAGCCCTTTTTGAAACGCAGTGCCTCGAACTGTTCGAGGAGATCGTTTCAGCGGGGTCGATCCGTGCTGCCGATCCCCGGATCGCCCCCGGGGGAGTCGAGCGGGACGCCTTCGACCTGCTGAGCGCTCTCGGACTGCTCCGCCTAGACCCGACCGCGGCAGCTTGGCTGCCGGAGGACCCCGGCGCCATCCAGGCCCAGGTGGTGGCTCCGATGTCCAACGAGGGATCCCGGTTGCTGGAGGAGTCTGCCGGATGGGCGAAGGCCTTCACGTCGATGTCGCAGTCGTTTCGCCAGTCCGGCGGCGCTCAGGCTCGGGGACCGTTCGTGCACCTGCATGGCGACGCTATCGACCCGTATCTGCGCGCCCTGATCGACGACGCCCAAGAGGAACTGCTCACCGCTCAACCGCAGACCGGTCGAGACCCCGCCAAACTCGCCCCGGCAGCCGAGCGCGACATCGCGGCCATCGAGCGTGGCATCTCCATGCGCACCCTCTACCAGCACAGCGCCCGCCGTAGCACCGTCACCCGGGGCTATGTGGCAGCAGTGTCCGCTAGGGGAGCGGAAGTGCGCACCTTGGACGAGTTCTTCAATCGGATGATCGTGGTGGACCGCAAGGTGGTCGTCATACCCGGCAACGACGGCCTGATGTCCGCGATGGTGGTTCGTGAACCGGCGCTGGTCGACTACCTGGTGGACGTGTTCGAACGCAGTTGGGAGCGCGGCAGACCGTTCAGCAGCCAAGAAACCTCTGATGCGGAGGGAATCGCGTCCGAGCAGCGTGCGATGACCGTGCGAATGCTGATCGAGGGTCACGCCGACCCAGTCTCTGCGAAGCGGCTCGGTGTCTCGCCACGCACGTATGCCGGCTACATCGCCGACCTCAAGGACGAACTCGAAGTGTCGACCCGGTTCCAGATGGGCTATGCCCTGGGCCGGCGGTCCGACGGCGACATACTCGACTGATCCGGCTGATCCGACCGACTCAGAGACCCGTGGTCGGAGCCTTCCAACCCCACGACGAGTCATCCGGTCCCGCCTGGGCGGGGGCACCGGCGCCAGCGCCGATGATGCCGAGAGCCATCAGCCCAGCGGCCGCGGCGAGTGCGATCCTGCGAACGATCTTCATGACTGAGTTTCCCAACTGTCTCGGAGTCCGCCCGGAAGGGGGTGTCCAGTGCGGCAACATCGAGGAGATCACCCGAGTGATCCCAACAGTGTCAGTGTCCCGGTTAGCGAACCGGCGATCCAGAGCAGCGCCGCATCATCTTTGTGCACTGCACATCTATGCAGCCCGAACGGTCGGGCGCAACCGCGAGCCACCTTCGGGGTAAGTTGGAATCATTCTCAACAAGGAGGCGCGATGGAGCAGGCGACCGAGTCCGGGCGGGGACGCAGCACCCCCCAGTTTCGGGCGGTGGTGGAGGCTCTCACCGGCAGCGAGGACTTCCGCAGCGCCCAGGACATTCACGCCGCCCTGCGTGAGGCCGGCTCCACGGTCGGACTTGCCACGGTCTATCGCGCGCTGCAGACCCTGGTCGACACCGGCCGAGCCGACGTGCTGCGCACCGCCTCCGGCGAAGCGGTCTATCGCAACTGTGGGGCTACCCACCACCACCATCTGGTGTGCCGCTCCTGCGGACGCACCGAGGAGATCCAGGGCCCGGCGGTCGAGGCCTGGGCCGAACAGGTTGCGGCCGACCAGGGTTTCGTCGACGTGAGCCACACCCTGGAACTGTTCGGCACCTGCGCCGAGTGTGCCGCCGACTAACGTCGACGGGGAACCCACCCGCGACTACCCAGGAATAGAAGCCAGCCCGAACCCACAGACCGTGGGTTCGGGCTATTGCGATGTCGCGAGACATCACATGGCGGAGGTGGAGGGATTTGAACCCTCGATGGGGTTGTAGCCCCAAACCCGCTTAGCAGGCGGGCGCCATAGACCAGACTAGGCGACACCTCCCGACCCGACCGTGCGCGACGGGGTGCAACACCCGCCAGCCAGGACAGCCGTCACAGGCTACAAGGCGGCACCCGAGGGGTGCTAATCGCCCAAGGCCCGGCGAGTGCCTCCCGCGGATGGTGAGGGATTTGAACCCCCGGTGGGTCACCCCACGCTCGCTTTCAAGGCGAGTGCATTCGGCCGCTCTGCCAACCATCCCCGGTCCCGCAGTGCGAACCCCCGGAGCAAACCCCGGTGTGCATCCCGATACGAAACCGTCACAGAGCCTAACCGGGATCTCCGAAACGGCCGAAGTCAGCGTGCTCGGAGCCAGTCGGCCAGCCGCGTCACCGCAGCTGAAATCACAACAGAGCGTCGACCCGGGCCGGCTCGGGTCGGATCGCACCCTCGTCCTCGGCCATGTCGATCGCGGCGCGGCGTCCCGACGGCCGACGCCGCGTGCCGGTCGCTGGAGATCCAGTCAAGAACAGGTCGATGCGGATCACCACGGCACCGATGAGGGCCCCGACGATCAGCCCGTAAAGCACCGACAAAGCGGCTTCCAGCGCACCGATCTCAGGGTTGAGCAGGCAGGTCGCCACCGGCGCGGTCGCCGCAGCACCAAACGCACAGACCCACCAGCCTTGTCGGCGACGAGCCCGCATGTGAGTGCCCCAAACCAGCGCAGGCACCCCAAGCACCGTCTCCAGAGGCCGGGGGAACGCACCGAGTGTGTCGCGGCTCCACCGGACCATGTCGAGCAGATCCTCAATCAGCCCTGCGGTGCCGTAGCGGCGCAGCAACTCGGCATACATCAGGGTCAACGTGAGCACGACGGCACCGATGAGCACGATGAGCACGCCTCTGCGGCCCAGTCCATGGAAGCCCGCACCCAGCCGAAAGACCAGCCCGAAGGTGGCCACCAGGGAGAGCACCAGCACGGCGTAGTCGAACGCCGCCAGCGTGATCGACGGTTCGAACCCCAGCACAGCCACCGCCCCGACCGAGGCGACCGCCACCGCAACGGTCGCTTCCCTCAGCGCCTGCGCAAATCTGACCGCGGGCACGGTCATCATGACCCCGAGCACAGCGGCCAGGGTGCCGGTGGCAACGGCCGAGGAGGACCTGAGGTAGTCGTCTCCGCTCACCACCGAAACGCCACCGAGCACAAGGACGAGTGCTGTGAAGATGACCGGGCGGCCACCGGATCGAGCCACTACCGCCCAGGTGTAGACCGCAGCGATCAAGAGTGAACCGCTCGGCCCGAGCATCTCCGGCCCGAGGTCGAGAATCCGGGCGCCGAGCAGGCCCAGCCCAGCCAGCACCACCGTGAACGACAGCACGACCTGGGCCTTGGTCATCCGACGGTCGGCAGAAACGACCGGCACCACCACGCGGGGCGGGGCCTCGGCACGACGGCGTCCGGGGGCACTCACGCAGGTCAGGCTACCCAGTTTGTGCGCCCAACCTCCTGTTCTCGAGACTTGGGTTGCGGGATCGGGCACTCTCCAAACGGCCCCGTTCCAGCGTGGCGTGCGCTTGGCCGCACTCTGATTCGGCGAGTTCGGCCAGCACCTCCCCCAGCGGTCCCACGATCATCGAATGTCCGCTATAGCGCGGAGCGGGTTGGGCTGCTGCGACGATGAAGACGGTGTTCTCGATCGCCCTGGCGCGGATCAGAGTGCGCCAGGCATCGACCTTGCCCTCGCCGGCCACCCAGGCTGCCGGCACCACGATCACCTCGGCGCCGGCATCGACCAGTGCCCGAGCCATCTCGGGGAAGCGCAGGTCATAGCAGGTCATCAGCCCGGTCGGTACGCCTGCCACCTCGATCACCGTGGGACGGGTCGGGCCGGGCTTGAGTCGGTCGGACTCCTTGTAGCCGAAGGAGTCGTAGAGGTGGATCTTGCGGTAGTGGTCCCCCTGACTGGTGACCAGGGTGTTGTAGGGCAGGTCGTCGGTGGCCTCGAACATGCCGGCCACGAGAGTCGCGGGCCCGTGGTCGGCCACGGCTCTGGCGAAGGGACCGTCGAGCGGTTCGGCATACCGCCCCAGGTCGTCGTCGACTGGACCGAAGTCCCGGGCGAAGGCTTCGGGGAGCACCGCCAGATCGGTGGTGATGTCCAGAGCCTCGACGAAAGCCCGGTTCTCGGCAGGGTCCAGGCTCGCGGCGGCCTGGATGACGGTGACGCTCAACGACTCCCACGGCTCGGTGCTCATGGACCCCACCCTAGGTCGCCGGCTGCGCCGGCTCGGTTTTCCCTGATATCAGGGAAAACTGGAACTTGGCGCGGAAAGCTTCCCGCGCCAAGTTCCAGTTTCCCGTGCCAAGATGCAGAGGTGGACCGCTTCGAGGCCTACACGGCAGAGCACTTCGCGCTGATCGCGCTGTTCGTCCTCGGTGCGGTGGCGGTCGTGCTGATCGGCCGCTCCCACGCTGGCACGGCGCGGGAAGAGCAGTTCCGCCGTGGTTTCGCGGTGGTGATGCTGTCGGTCAACGTGGTCGGCCAACTGATGCAGTTCACCCCCTCGGAGTGGGATCGAGAAACGTCGCTGCCCCTGCACTTGTCGGATCTGGCGTGGATGGTCGGAGTGGTCGCGCTGTGGACACGCTCGCCGCGGTGGAGCACCGTGGTCTATCTGTGGGGTCTGACGATGAGCCTGCAGGGCATCGTCACGCCGTCTCTGGACGAGACGTTTCCGGAGCCGCGTTACTTCCTCTTCTGGGCGATGCACATGTTGACCATCTGGGCTGCGCTCTACTTGGTCGCCGGCCTGCGGGTGCCGCCGACGGGGTACTGGGCGACCCTGATCGTGACCCTGGCGTGGGCGGTCGCGGTCGGGACCTTCAACCAGATCGCGTCGACCAACTACGGCTACCTGGACCACAAACCTGCCTCCGGGTCACTGTTGGACCTGATGGGGCCGTGGCCGGTCTACCTCGGGGTCGCGACCGTCATACTGATGGCGATCTGGGCGTTGCTGGTGTGGCCGTGGCTCCGGCACCCCCGCCCTGACGCCCAGCCCAGGTGACAGACTGAGGCAATGCGCGCCGTGATCGCCCCCGAGCCCGGAGGCCCCGAAGCCCTGCACCTCGCCGATGTGCCAGACCCCGAGCCCAGCACGGGCGAGGTTGTCATCAAGATCGCAGCCGCCGGCCTGAACCGGGCCGACCTGATGCAACGCCAGGGCTTCTACCCGCCTCCCCCAGGCGCCAGCGACATCCTCGGAATGGAGTGCTCCGGTGTGATCGCGGCGATCGGGCCGGACGTGGAGGGCTGGTCGATCGGCGACCAGTGTTGTGCGTTGCTCGCTGCCGGCGGGTACGCCACCCACGTCGCGGTGCCCACCGGGCAGGTGATGCCCATTCCGGACGGCGTCTCGCTGGTCGAGGCCGCCGCGCTCCCGGAGGTGGCCGCCACCGTCTGGTCCAACGTCTCGATGATCGCCGGCCTGCGGTCCGGTGAGACCTTCTTGGTGCACGGCGGCGCCGGAGGGATCGGATCCTTCGCCATCCAGTTGGGTGCTGCTCTGGGCGCAGACGTGGTGACCACGGTCGGTTCGCCTGAGAAGGCGCAGATCTGCCGGTCACTGGGCGCGTCCCGGACCATCAACTATCACGACGAGGCGTTCGAGGAATCGGTGGTCGCCGATGTCATCCTCGACAACATGGGCGCGTCCTACCTGATGCGCAACGTGACGGCGCTCGCCGACGGCGGCAGGCTCTGCATCATCGGGCTGCAGGGGGGCGCGAAGGCCGAACTCAACATCAACAGCCTGCTGCGCAAGCGTGGCCACATCATCGCGACCGCCTTGCGGTCACGCTCCATCGAGTCCAAGTCGCAGATCTGTGCCGCAGTCGTGGAGCATGTCTGGCCATTGGTGGCCGCTGGCGCGATCGCACCTCAGGTCGGGTCGACATACTCCCTCCACGACGTGGCGGCGGCACACGAATTCATGGAATCGGGCGCTCACACGGGAAAGATTCTGCTCACCCTCGATCGCACCTGAAATACTGGCGGCATAGTCGGCTGATTTGGGACCAGAACTTCAGGTGCGATGGAGTTCTCGGGACCACTGTCTAGGCTGGGGTCATGACTGACCAGCAGCCAGAGCAGCAGATGTTCGTCCTCCCGATGACGGCCCAAGACAGCCCGGACGGCGAGAGCGGCGAGGAGGCCGACCGGTCGATCACCGACCTGGTGGAGCAGCCGGCCAAGGTGATGCGCATCGGGTCGATGATCCGTCAGTTGCTCGAGGAGGTGAAAGCCGCTCCCCTGGATGAGGCCTCCCGAACCCGTCTGGCCGAGATCCACGCCTCTTCGATCACCGAACTCGAGGCAGGACTGGCTCCCGAACTGGTCGAGGAACTGGACCGGTTGACCCTCCCGTTCACCGACGATCGAGTGCCTTCGGAGTCGGAGTTGCGGATCGCCCAGGCCCAACTGGTGGGCTGGCTGGAGGGCCTGTTCCATGGCATCCAGACCGCTATCTACGCCCAGCAGGTGGCCGCGCGTGCCCAGTTCGAGCAGATCCGACGTGGACTGCCCGCATCCATGTCGCCCCAGCCTGGGCCGGGCGAGGAGTCGGAGCGGAACGCCGGTCCGACCTCCGGCATGTATCTGTGAAGGTCACCGCCTCCGACGGGGTCGAGTTGGCCATCTTCGAGTCCGGACCGGTCAACGCTGAGACTGTGGTGCTGGTGCACGGCTACCCCGACAACCACACGGTCTGGGACGGCGTGGTGGCCGAGTTGGCCGACGAGTTCCGAGTCATCACCTACGACGTGCGTGGTGCCGGGGCATCGCAGGCGGGTGCCTCGCGGTCGAGCTATCGGATCTCCCAACTGGTGGCCGACCTGGGCGCGGTGCTCGACTCCGTCTCCGGAGACGACCCGGTGCACTTGGTCGCCCACGACTGGGGCTCGATCCAGGTCTGGGACGCCGTCTGCTCCCCCGAGTATGCCGACCGGTTGCGGTCCTTTACCTCGATCTCGGGCCCCAGCCTCGACATGGCCGCCCACTGGTTGCGGGAGGTGCGTCACGGCCGTGACTCACTGCGCCAACTGGCAGCCAGCTCCTACATCGCATTGTTCCAACTGCCGGTGCTGCCCGAGCTGACTCATCGGTCGGGGCTGACGAACAAGTTGCTGGCGGCGTCGATGAGGGTCGGGGTGGCGCCGGCCCGTGGCTACGAGCCGGCGGATCGTGCCAGTCGGGACCTAGTCAACGGACTCGAACTCTACCGGGCCAACTTCGTCGCCAAGATGGTCCGCCCGGCTCCCCGGCCGACCAGCGTGCCGACGCTGGTGATCGCGCCCCGCCACGATCCCCATGTCACTCCTGCGCTGGCGCTCGGCGCCCCCGCCGACTGGGTGGCCGACCTGACCACCGAGGTGGTCGAGGGCAATCACTGGGTGATCGAGTCAGAACCGGGGTTGATCGCCGACCTGATCAGCCGGCACGTTCGGGCCCACTGAGTCGGACTCGGACTCGGTGGCGGCCCGAGGGGGAATGCTTTCGTCCTCGGCTCGGTCGCGCCGCTTGGCCAATCTCAGGGCGATGCCGAGCAGGACGAACGGCCCGACGGCGAGGAGCACCGTCAACCCCTGTTCGACCGGGTGCAGCGATCCCATGTGCCAAGCCACCATGGCCCTGACTCTAGTCGGCTTCCGTTGGCCGGCGTACCCGTGGGCAGTTTCGGGAATGGCAGGAGTTGTTGAACGTTGAAGGAATCATGAAGTCCATCGGATTCTTGAGTTTCGGACATTGGTCCGACAGCCCCGGGTCCCAGGCCCGCACCGCCAGCGACGTGTTGCTGCAGGCGATCGACCTGGCCCAGGCCGTCGAAGACATCGGCGGCGACGGCGCCTACTTCCGGGTGCACCACTTTGCCCGCCAGCATGCCTCGCCATTTCCGCTGCTGGCTGCGGTCGGGGCCAGGACCTCCCGTATCGAGATCGGGACCGGGGTCATCGACATGCGCTACGAAAACCCGCTCTACATGGCCGAGGATGCCGGGGCGGCCGACCTGATCGCCGGTCATCGGCTGCAGCTCGGAATCTCGCGTGGTAGTCCGGAGCAGGTCGTCGACGGGTTCAGATTCTTCGGTTATGCCCCCGCCGAGGGCGAGACGGACGCCGACATGGCCCGGCGGCACACCGAGGTGTTCTTGCAGGTCATCGAGGGCAACGGTTTCGCCCAACCGAACCCGCGTCCGATGTTCCCCAACCCGGCTGGCCTGCTGCGCCTGGAGCCCTATTCCGAGGGCCTTCGGGAGCGGATCTGGTGGGGTTCGGCGTCGAACGCGACTGCCGAGTGGGCTGCCAACCTGGGAATGAACCTCCAGAGTTCGACCCTGAAGTACGACGAGTCCGGCAAGCCGTTCCACGTGCAACAACGCGAACAGATCGATTTGTATCGAAACGCCTGGAAGGCAGCCGGTCACCACCGTGAGCCGCGGGTCTCGGTGTCGCGATCGATCTTCGCGATCACCAACGACCTGGACCGTTCCTACTTCGGTGGCCCCGACGGGGGCGATCAGGTCGGCAACATCGACGGGGTGCGCGCTGTCTTCGGTCGCAGCTATGCCGCTGAGCCCGAGGACCTGATCAAGCAGCTCCGCGAGGACGAGGCGATCGCGGCCGCGGACACGTTGCTGCTCACGGTGCCCAACCAGCTCGGGGTGGACTACAACACCCATGTGGTCGAGTCGATCCTCACCGAGGTCGCCCCGGCGCTCGGCTGGCGCTGACTACAGCGCCGAGTCGGCGTACATGTACGCCGACTCGGCGTGAGGATGACTCGGCGGTGAACAGGTCATCGGGCACCCAGTCAGGAGTAGAGACAGAACGGGTGGCCGGCCGGATCGAACAGCACCCGCACGTTGTCTTGTGGCTGGTAGTCCGCCAGCGTCGCACCCAACTCGACGGCCCTGGAGGTTTCGGCGACAAGGTCAGTGACTTCGAAGTCGAGGTGCACCTGCATCTGTGCAGCGCCCGCCGGGGCGGGCCACACGGGCGGCACGTGATCAGGGTTGCGCTGGACGGCCAGGTAGGCAACCCCGTCGCCGATGTCGAGAGACGCGCTGTCGTCGTCGATGCGCCAGATCGTCCAGCCACGCAGGGCGGCGTAGAACTGGGCCAGCACTTTGACGTCGGGGGCATCCAGCACGACTCCCCACCAGTCCCTGCGTTCCCACCGGTCGAGATCTTCGGTCATCGCTGAACCTTCAGGTTCAGGTGCTCCAGCATGTCGAGGTCACGCTCGGCGTACCGCCGGTGTTCGGCATGCTCGTTGAGGATCACCCCAAGACAGTGCGCGCGAGTCTCGGTGAGGAATCGCTCCGGGTCGGCCTGGGCGGCACGGATCTCGGTCAGTGAGGCATCGGTGGCAGCATCGACCTGGGTGGCCAGCCTGGCCCATCGTCCGCGGAGCACTTCGGCGATCTCGGTCAGGCTTGGGGTCGCCTCCAGGTCGAGCCCGATGCTGGTGGCGTCCTCGCGGGCGAAGCCGAGGAACGGCTGACCCCACCGATGCCACGGACCCGGGGGGTCTTCGAGCATGTGACCGACCCACGTGTCGACGGCAAAGATCAGATGTCGCAGAGTCTGCAGGAAACTCCACTCACCGTCGACCGAGGCGTTGAGGTCGGCGGTCGACAACTCGCGCGCTCTGGCCACAGTGCCCTCCCAGGACGAGCGCACGGCGGTCCACGCCGCCCGGAACTGGTCGGCGGTCTCAGCCTGACGGACCAGCGCCCGTTCGGGAAACAGTTCGTCGAGCCGGGCGGTGACGTAGCCACTCACGTCGACGCCGTCGACATAGACCGGGCCCTGGAGTTCTCCGGCAAAACTGTCGACCCTCAGGCCATCGACCCAGGAGCCAACCAGTCGGGCCCCGGTCAGATCGCATTCACGGATCACAGCGCCGGCGAAGGAACAGCCGACGAACTCGTCGCCCTGGTGGTTCTGTCCGACAGATGTGGCCATGAGTCCAGCATGCACCCGGCCGCCGACAATGCTTGGCCCCCACGGGGCAGGATGGAGAGGTGAAGATCGAGACTCCCCGACTCAGCCCCCCCAGTCTGGTCGACCTGGCCGATGCGCCGGCTCGTCCGCGGGCGGGCGCCGACGGGGAGCGTTGGCACGGTGCGGACTTCACCGGCTTGTCGTTGTCGACGGTGACCTACTGCGAAGTGGAGCTGAGCGCCACCGTGATGGACCAGACCACGCTGACCGCATGCCGGTTCATCGACGTGCGGCTGGTCGACTCCGACATCTTGTCGATCTCGGCGCCACACTCGACCTGGCGTGACTGCGAGGTGGTCGGGGGGCGGATCGGCGTGGCCAGCCTGACCGACGCAACCCTCTCTTCGGTCGTCTTCACGGGGCTGCGGATCGGCTATCTGAGCCTGCGCGGGTCGAAGGTCACCGACATCGAGTTCCGTGACTGCGTGATCGACGAACTCGATCTGGGCTCCGCCGAGGTGCAACGGGCGTCGTTCCCCCGAACCCGGATCGGCGAGTTGCACCTACACGAGGTGCGGCTGAAGCATGTCGACCTGCGGCAGGCGGAGGTGTCCCTGGTAGTGAGCCCCGGCGGATTGAGGGGAGCGGTCATCACCGGCGAACAACTGCGTGACCTGGCACCGGTGCTGGCTGCCGAGATCGGTATCGTGGTCGACTGAGAACGCTCGAAGTGCGTGGTGCAGCACCGCCGGGATGGGTGCGGGCCGCTTGTTCTGGCCGGGTCGAGGGATCAACCGGTCACCGTGATCGGCACGCCGCCAGAGACCAAACGCCAGTCGACGGAGGCAAACAGCTCTGGGTCGATAGTGCCGTTGGCGGTGACCCAGTCGATGAGCAGTTGGCGGATCTCGTTTTGCCGGTTGTAGACCACGGGAGCCGTGCTGACCGCCGGGAACCCACCGCCGCCGGACTGACGATAGTTGTTGACGGCCAGCACGAACTGGTCCGAGTCGGCGACCGGGTTGGCGCCGTAGGCGAGGTTGGCGATCCGGGAGCCGGGCGCCTGGGCGATGTCGATGTCGTAGGTCAGCGGAGCATCCAGTCCGGCGATGGCGTCGTAGTTGTAGTCCGGCGTGCCGTTCGGGGCGGTTGCGGTGACGGCGTTGGTCACCTGCGCCATGGTGAAGGGGCCGATTCCGGAGACCTGCTTGTAGTAGCGCACCGAGAACTCCAGGTAGGCGCGCAGGTCGGCCCCGGAGACCTGCACCCCCAGCAGCGTGTTGTCGTAGATGTAGAGCCCCGCGACGTCGCGCACGGTGACGTCACCTGCGGGGAACGACGCCGAGCGGTTGAACGGGGCAGCAATCGACAGCACCGGCAGGGCCGCTGCCTCCCCGGTGAGCCCCGCCTTGACCGCGTCAGCCTGCACGTAGTTGACGAAGTCGATGATCGGCACGTCCTCCACCACGGCCCGCGCGGCAGACATCGCGGCCGCCGAGGTCCCGACGACGGAGTTCACGTAGTCGATCACGGTGTCGTGCTGGGACTGGACTGCGGCAGCGACCTTCGGGTCGGCGTCGACCGTGTTGGAGTTGAGCACTTGCGACCCCGACGCGACCAGGATCCACTTGAGCTTGCCGTGCTTGGTGTAGGTCTCCTGCACGATGAGGTCCATCAGCGCGACCCGCATCCCCCAGTACGCCGGCTCGCACAGCAGCACCTGCCGACCGGTGCGCTTGTTGCGCACGAACTGCTGAGCGATCTCCTTGTGGGCGTGGCCGACCAGGATCGCGTCGACGTGGGGCACGTTCTCCGCAATGAGGGAGGCGGCATTCTCTGGGTAGGGCAGGGCGTCGCCGTAGGAGGAGGACGTGTCGGCACCCGAATGGGCCGAGATCACGACGAGGTCGCAGCCCTGAGCCTTCATCTCGGGGACATATCTCTTCGCCTGCTCGACGAGTCCGGGGAACTCCATTCGCCCCTCGACGTTGGCCTTGTCCCAGATCGCGATGCCGGGGTTGGTCAGGCCGAGTACGCCGACCGTGAGGCGGCGGCCGTCTCCGACGCGGAAGGTCTTCATCAGGTAGGGCTTGAACGCCGGCTTCTTCGATTTCACGTGGACCGCGTTGGCGCCCAGCAGCGGGAAGTTGAGTTGGTCCTCGAAGGCACGCAGCGTGTCGATGCCGTAGTTGAACTCGTGGTTGCCCAGGGCTGCGGCGTCGTAGCCGACCAGGTTCATGGCGTTGGCCATCGGGTGGATCGCACCGTCGGTGATCGGGTCGATGCGGGCGTAGTAGTAGGAAAGTGGGGTGCCCTGGATCGTGTCGCCGGCATCGAGGGTGAGGATCGGCTCGCCGCGTCGTTCGCGGCGCATCGCTTTGATCAGGGTGGTTGCCTTGGCCAACCCGATGTCGTCGTGGGCGAAGTTGTCGAACTCGGCGTTCTTGTAATAGTCCCAGTTGAAGACGTTGCCGTGCAGGTCGGTCGTGCCGAGCACGGTCAGGCGCACCCGCTTGCCGGGCTTGCGCGGGTTGTACGCGGCGCCGTAGCTGGGGGTGGTGAATCCGGAGACCGCGAGCGCGGCGGCTCCGGTGAGACCGCCGGCGACGATGGCGCGGCGGGACGGCGTGGCTTCAGCCATGAGTTTTCCTCCCGAGAAAATGATGGACCGCTAGCAGTTCTACCAGCCCCGTCCGAGTCTCACAACGCCACCGGGCAAAGCCCACCCGCACGTTGTGCGCGAACCGGGTCCAGGGTGTCTCCGTCGACAGCTCGGGTGTCGAGATGCACGAAGGATTGATGGCCCGCCCGCGGGAGACCTTGACGAGATCGGCCATTTGCGTGGTTGCCGTCAAGGTAGGCCGGTCCGGACACGAGCTCTCCCCGCAGAGCGCCCCATCACCGGCGAGCTTCGCGGACGGGTCATCCGGGACGCCCGGGCATTGGTCAGGGGGCTGGCCTGCTCAGGTCCCGCACGAGGTTCCCCCTGCGGCATCCTTCCGTTCGGGCGGCAACCTAAGCCTCGATCCACCGATGAGCTTGGGGTTGTGAGCGCGTCGTGAAGTGAGAATGCCCTTACGTGCTGGGAAAATCGGACTTCTTCAAGGTCCCAATTCCACCAGTACGAAGGGCATCTCGTAGATGCAACTTTGCCACACACCTCGTGCGACCTCGGCAGTGTTCGACGATCCGCATCTTGTGTCGTCGGCCGGGCTGGTCCCAGTCATCGCACTTGCCCGGTCCGCGGGGCTCCATGAGCTCGCCCAGCGTCACCTCACGGTGCCGACCGACAAGGGCGCGAACGCCGGACTGAAGATCACCTCCCTGGTCGCCGGGATGATCGCAGGCGCGGACAGCATCGACGACATGGCACTGCTTCGCCATGGCGGGATGGGCAAGGTGTTCACCAAGGCCTACGCGCCCTCGACGCTGGGATCGTTCCTGAGGTCGTTCACCTTCGGCCACGTCCGCCAGCTCGATGCAGTCGCCTCTCGGTTCCTGACCAGGCTGGCCGACCAGGCGCCACTGATCGCTGCGACAGAGGAGCCAAACCAGCGCGTGATGGTCGACATCGACGACACCATCATCGAGGTCCACGGCTACGCCAAGCAGGGCTCGGGCTACGGCTACTCCGGGGTCCGCGGCCTCAACGCGCTACTCGCCACGGTGTCCACGAAGGACAGCGCGCCGGTGGTCGTGGCCCAACGGCTCCGGAAAGGGTCGTGCGGTTCACCACGGGGCGCCAAGCGCCTGGTCGCCGACGCGCTGAAGACCACCCACCAGCTCACCGAGGCCTCCAGCCTGCGACCGCTGGTACGCGCGGACTCCGCCTTCTACGGCCACCCGAGCATCGCGGCCGCGCTCAAGGCAGGCGCGGACGTCTCCATCACCGTGCGCCTGGACAACCGCATCAAGGCCGCCATCACGTCGATCCCCGACGACGCCTGGACCCCGATCGAGTACACCGACGCCCTCTACGACGAAGCCACCCGGACCTGGATCTCGCGGGCCGAGGTCGCCGAGATTCCCTTCACCGCGTTCGCCGCACAGAAGAAGACCAACCACCTGCCCGGACGGTTGGTGGTGCGCCGGATCCCCGACCTCAACCCGTCCAGCGGCCAGGACACGCTGTTCGACACCTGGCGGTTCCATGCGTTCTTCACCACCACCGACCCGGCCGTGGCTGGCACAGTGGCCGCGGACAAGACCCACCGTGGTCACGCGATCATCGAGCAGGTCCACGCCGACCTGAAGAACTCCGCGCTGGCTCACCTGCCCTCGGGGAAGTTCACCGCGAACGCGGCCTGGCTCGTGCTGGCCGTGATGGCGTTCAACCTGACCCGGGCCGCCGCGACCATCACCGGTCCCGGCCTGGCCAAGGCGACGACCGCGACGATCCGCCGCAAACTCATCGCCGTCCCGGCCCGCGTCGCCTCCTCCGCACGCAGGGTCACCCTGCACCTGCCCACCCTCTGGCCCTGGGAGAGCGCCTGGACCGATCTCTTCACCCGGGTCTGCGGGCCACCGTCGGCACCGAACACCTGACCACCAGCCGACAACGGCACGACGAGGACGCAGTGGAACATCCTGGCAGCGGGGCCAGGCAACCAGCCACGCCTACGCGGCCGACGGACCACCCTCACCGATACCGCCGGCTCAGACCCTGCTCATCGGTGGATCGAGGCTAAGTGCGACCGGATCTGGCGTGACGAGCGGTCGACCCGGGTGTGCTTCAGATGGGTCACTCGACGTGGGCCGTTACGATCCCGCCGTGCACATCCGACCCACGGCTCTCGAAGACGTTGAGGCGCTGACCGACCTCCACCTCGCCGTTTGGGAGGAGGCGTACACCGGCCTCATTGACGCCGACATTCTGACCGAGAGGCGAGCACGTCGGAGTGCACGGCTCGACAGTTGGCGCAAGATCCTGACGGGGTACACGAACACTCAACTTGTAGCGGAGGACGACGAAGGGCGACTCCTTGGTTTCGCCAGCGTCGACTCCGGTCGCGACGAGCCTTCCCCGGGCTTGCCGAAGCGCGAAGTGATGGCTCTCTACGTGCGGGCTGAGACGTATGGGACTGGGGTGGGCTACGCCCTGCTCAAGGCTGCGATCGGTGACGAACCCGCCTACCTCTGGGTCTTGGACGGCAATCCCCGGGCTATCGACTTCTACGAACGGCAGGGCTTTCGGTTCGACGGGACGAGGAAGACCGAACCGGTGGGCGTAGAACGACGCATGGTCCGCACGTAGGCCCGTCGACCGCGACCCGTAGCGCCCGACTTTGCCGCGAGGCGCGCGGTTGGCGAGACGAGACTTCTGGCGGGCGCCGAAAAATGCCCAAGCTTGAGTGTCCGAGGCACATACATTGTTCGTCGTGGACGTCGTCGTGGCCGAGAGTGACCAGATCGACGCTGCAACTCGGTGGAGACTGCGGACGCTCTGGGATCGGGCCTTTGGTGACCGCTTCAGCGACGATGACGCCGAACACGCATATGGCGGTGTGCACGTGCTGGCGCGCGACGGCGACCGTCTCATCTGTCACGCCAGCGCCGTCCCGCGGCCGATCAGGTTCGGGCAGCAGCCGTGGCAGACCGTCGGTTACGTTGAGGCCGTCGCCACCGATCCTGATCGCCAGGGCGAGGGCCTGGGCCGACGAACGATGGAGAGGCTGCAGCGGGAGATCTGCGCTCGTTGGCCGGTGGCGCTGCTTTCGACGGGACGCGCGACGGGCTTCTACGAGATGCTCGGCTGGGAAAGGTGGCGCGGGCAGTCGTACACCCAGACCGCGGCGGGCGTTGTCGCGGACGGAGAGCACGGCGGGCTGATGATTCTCCGGCTCGACCCGAGCGTCGTCCCAGACTTGTTTGTGGGAGTGACGTGCAAGGACCGGCCCGGCGACGCCTGGTGACGCTGACTTGGATCGCTCACCCGAACAGGGGTAGGCGCTCGACGTCGGCGCCGAAGGCGCCGGCCTCGTCGTCGGTGAGCGATTCGCGACCGGTCCCTACCAGCGCGTAGCGGACCGCGTCTTGGATGGGTGCTGGTCGACCAAGGAGTCCATCCAGGACGCGGCGGGTCTCTTCGAGGCCCTCCTTGGAGGGCTCTCCGAGCCGAAGGTCCAGGTGGTGAACCGTGGCCTCCACGGCCAGCGTGCGAAACAGCGCGTCCACGGTGAGGGTGTGGTCTTGAGTAGCAACGAGGTCATCGCCAGCCCGTCCGTGCCCTGCGACCAGCACGGCCCTCGCGGTCTCGGCGTACAGGGCAGCGATCGGCTCAGCGCTCGACCAGACGCTGGCCACGATCCTCGTTCCGCGGCGCCCGGCTTCGGCACCGGGCGTGCCCGGCTGCCACTGCCGCCAGTACGACACCGAGTCGACGTCGGTCGGACCCGCCGCCGGTGTGTTTAGTGCGACGAGCGCCCGTTGAGCATCACTCCACAGGTGGTGGATGAGGTCACGCACCGTCCAGCCCGCGCACCCGGTGTTACGCCAACCAGCGGCCTCGTCTATGGGCGTGATCGCATCGATCAGCGTCCGGTAGCTCGAGTCGAGCACCTGGTAGCCGTCCACCCTGGCCATGCTGCCACACGCTCGGCCAGCTCAGGTCGATCGAATTCTGTTCGTCCGCTCCGAGTGCCACGCGGTCGTCTCCGAGTGCTTGCATGGACGTCCGGAGACCGATGGGCTCGCGGAGCGACCCGGTGCGGGATGGGCTCGCGGAGCGACCCGGTGCGGGATGGGCTCGCGGAGCGACCCGGTGCGGGATGGGCTCGCGGAGCGACCCGGTGCGGGATGGG
>JBPPMQ010000116.1:0-18766 GCA_051306135.1 Nocardioides sp.
CCGTCTGTGCGCAGCGCCCGACTCAGGCAACTGGTGGAGACCGGCGGCGTGATCGCGGTGGCGATCATGGTGATGAACGTGGCGACCTACGGCTTCCAAATGGTGGCCGCCCGACTCTTGGGGCCCGAACAATACAGCGCTGTTGCCAGCATGCTGGCGCTTCTGATGGTGGTCGCGGTGCTCCAACTGGGGCTCCAGGCCACGGCCGCGCGCCGCATCGCCGGCTCTCCGGGGCACGTTGCGCAGATCGAGCACGGGATCATGCAGGTGACCTACCGCGCAGCGGCCGGGGTCGGCGTACTCATGCTCGTGGCCGCCCCGCTGACCTGGAAGGCGCTGAGCCTGGACAGTTGGGTCCCGGCCGTCGAGTGCGCCCTCGCGGCGATCCCGCTCACCATCGCCGGCGGGCAAGCCGGCATCCTCCAAGGAGAACGGCGATGGAAACCACTGGGAATGTTCTACCTCGCGTCGGGCGTGCCGCGGGTGGCACTCGGACTGGCCGCCATGCTGATCCGACCCACCGAAGGCGCGGCCATGTTCGCGGTCTTGGTCTCGATGTGGGCACCGGTGCTGGTCGGCTGGTGGGTGCTGCGTCGCCCTCGGGCAACCGGCGACCTCAGCGAGGATCACGGATTGGCCAGCATTGCCCGGGAGTCGATGCACGGGTCGATGGCCCTGATGAGCTTCCTGGTGCTCTCCAATGCCGACATCATGGTGGCCCGCAATGTGCTGACCGAGCGCGACGCGGGCCTCTACGCGGGTGGACTGATCTTGACCAAGGCAGTGCTGTTCGCTCCACAGTTCGTGGTGGTGGTCGCGTTCCCCGCGATGTCCTCCTCGACGGTGCAACGACTGCGAGCCCTGGTCGCGAGTCTGGCGGCCATCGCAGTGATCGGCACCGTCACCATTCTCGGCTCCTGGCTGCTCTCCGACATCGCCATGATCTTCGTCGGCGGCAGCGAGTACGCCGATGTGGAGTCTCGACTGTGGCGATTCGCGCTGTTGGGCACCATCCTGGCGACGCTCCAGCTGCTGATCTATTCGGTGTTGGCGCGCCAGCATCGAGGTGCCACCCTGGTCATGTGGGCGGGGGCGGTGGCACTGATCGTGTTGGGTCTCCAGGCCGACAGCCTCGACCAGATGATCACCACGGTCACCTCGATCGACGCCATCGTGCTCGCTGCGCTGATGACGGTCACTGTGCGTGACCTGCGTCGCACTGTGACGGCCGAACCGGTGTCGGTCCGCGCGGACTAGCTCGCCGTCCCGATTCGCTCAGTGGGCGGCGTCGTGCCAACTGCGGCCGGTCCCGACCGAGACATCCAACGGCACCGCCAGATCGGCCGCCGATCCCATCGATGCGCGCACCAGCGCCTGGAGTTGCTCGGACTCGCCCGGGGCCACCTCGAAGACCAGTTCGTCGTGGACCTGCAGAAGCATCCGCGAGGAGAGTCCAGTCTGGGTGATGGCGTCTTGGGTGTGCAGCATCGCGACCTTGATCAAGTCGGCCGCCGAGCCCTGGATCGGCGCATTGAGGGCCATCCGCTCGGCCACCTCGCGACGTTGACGATTGTCGCTGGTCAGGTCCGGCAGGTAGCGCCGACGTCCCATGATCGTCTCGGTGAACCCGGTTTTCCGAGCTTCGACAACGACGCCGGCGAGATAGTCGCGGATGCCACCGAAGGTCTCGAAATATTCGTCCATCAGCCCGCGAGCCTCGGCCGGTTCGATGCCCAACTGCTGGGACAGACCGAAGGCCGACAGCCCGTAGGCCAGCCCGTAGTTCATCGCCTTGATCTTGGCCCGCTGCTCGGCTCCGACCTCTTCGGCCGGCACCGAGAACACCCGTGCGGCGGTGATGGAGTGGAAGTCCTGGCCGGAGCGGAACGCCTCGATCAGCAGTCGGTCCTCAGACAGGTGCGCCATGATGCGCATCTCGATCTGGCTGTAGTCGGCGGTCATCAGCGACTCGAAGCCCGCACCGACCACGAAACCGGACCTGATCCTGCGGCCCTCCTCGGTGCGCACCGGGATGTTCTGCAGGTTGGGGTCGGTGCTGGAGAGTCGCCCGGTGGCGGCGATCGTCTGGTTGAACCGTGTGTGGATTCGTCCGTCCGGCTGCACTGTCTTCAAAAGGCCCTCGACGGTGACTCGCAGGCGCGTCACGTCGCGGTGTCGCAGCAGCGCGGTCAGGAAGGGGTGACCGGTCTGTGCGTACAGAGACTGCAGAGCATCGGCGTCAGTGGTCCAGCCGGTCTTGGTGCGCTTGGTCTTCGGCATGCCGAGCTCGTCGAAGAGCACCACCTGCAGTTGCTTGGGTGAGCCGAGATTGATCTCCTTGCCGATCACCGCGAAGGCCTCATCGGCAGCCCGGCGTACTTCGTCGGCGAACTCGGCCTCCAACGCTTCGAGATGCTCGGCGTCGACCGCGATGCCGGTGCGCTCCAGCAACGCCAACAGCGCAATCAATGGCAACTCCACCTGCGTCATCAGAGCCGTGCCTCCACTGGACTCGACCGCACTGCGCAGCACGTCAGCCAGGTCCGCAGTCGCCCGGGCATGCACCATGGCAGCAGTGGCCAGGTCGTCGCCCTCATCGGCGAAGAGTGCGCCCTGGTCCGCGTCCGCCTCGCCGCGCAACTCTCGCTTCAAGTAACGCAGCGTCAGGTCGGCCAACTCATACGATCGCTCGTCGGGGCGCACCAGATAGGCCGCCAACGCGGTGTCGAAGATGACACCGCGCAGGTCCCACCCGTGCGCAGCCAAGGCCAGCATCGGGCCCTTGGCGTC
Organism: Nocardioides sp.; assembly: GCA_051306135.1. GTDB lineage: Bacteria > Actinomycetota > Actinomycetes > Propionibacteriales > Nocardioidaceae > Nocardioides. The sequence continues at coordinate 2,791 of JBPPMQ010000116.1, forward strand.
ATGGAGAACCTTCGGACGGGCAGGATCGGACAGCCATCCAGCCAACGCCACATCGTCAGCTGCGTCGAGGTCCTCGACGCGGACGTAGCGAGCCTCGGAGTCGGTGGGCGCGAACGCGATCGCGTCGACCGACCCAGTGCCGGAGCCCCACGTGCCGCGCACGTGCACCGCGACCGGCTCCCCAGACAGCGACCCGACCCAGGCACCGACCGCTCCGCTGGCCAGTGTCTGTCCGGCCACCGAGAACCCTTGGTCGCTGCGGTCCTGCTCGACCCGCTCACCGGCCAGCGTGTCCATCGTGCGGCTGCGCAGTTCCCCGCGGAACTCGAGGCTGTCGAAGAGTTCCAGCGCCTGCGCGCGATGCCATTGCGTGCGGGCGAGGTCGTCGATGTCGAGGTCGAGGTCCAGGTCGCGGATCAAGGCATTGAGGCGCCGGTTTCGGATCACATCGCCGAGGTGGTCGCGCAGGCTCTGGCCTGCCTTGCCGGCGATCGCGTCGGCGTGCGCCACCACCTGGTCCAGGCCGCCGTAACTGGCGATCCACTTCGCCGCCGTCTTCGGGCCTACCCCCGGAACTCCGGGCAGGTTGTCTGAGTCCTCCCCCACCAAGGCCGCGAGATCGGGATATTGGTGTGGTGCGACACCGTATTTGGTCTGGACGGCCTCTGGGGTCATCCGAGCCAGGTCTGAGACGCCGCGCATCGGATAGAGCACGGTGGACGAGTCGGTGATCAACTGCAGCGAGTCTCGGTCACCGGTCAGGATCAGCACCTCCAGGCCCGCCTCCAGAGCTCGTGCGGTGAGGGTCGCAATGATGTCGTCGGCCTCGAAACCGGGCTTCTTCAGATAAGGGATCGCGAACGCATCGAGCGTCTGCTCGATGAGGGGCAGTTGGCTCCCGAACTCGTCGGGCGTCTTGGCTCGCTTCGCCTTGTATTCGGAGTACTCCGCCATCCGGAAGGTCTCCCGCGACACGTCGAAGGCGACAGCGACATGGGTGGGTTGCTCATCGCGGAGCACATTGACCAGCATCGAGATGAAGCCATAGACGGCGTTGGTGTGCTGGCCGGCGACGGTCGTGAAATTGTCCACGGGAAGGGCGAAGAACGCCCGGTAGGCCAGCGAATGTCCGTCGAGCAGCAACAGTCGGTCGGTCACGCGACGACTCTAGTCGCAGCTCCCGACAGCCCACCCGGCGCCGTCGCCGCCTGGAGGGTTCACAATGAGGTCATGATCAACGTGGACGACTTCCTGAGCGCGCTGCCCGAAGGCAGCGGCAAACTCAACGACAAGATGGGCATCGAGATCCTCGAGATCTCAGCCGAACGCGTGGTCGGCACCATGCCGGTGGAGGGCAACACCCAACCATTCGGGCTTCTTCACGGCGGCGCGTCGGTCGTGCTCGCAGAGACTCTGGGCTCCCTCGGTTCCGGCGTGCACGCCTGGCCGGAGAAAGTCTCGGTCGGCGTCGACATCAACGCGACCCACCATCGACCGGCGACCTCCGGACTGGTGACCGGGGTGGCCACCGCCATCCATCTGGGTCGCACCAGCGCTGCCTACGAGGTCGTCATCACCAACGAGGACGGCAAACGCGTGTGCACCTCCAGAATCACCTGCGCGCTGGTCGACCGAGGCTGAACCACCCATCCGCGTCGAGGCAGATACCGCTCAGCGCAGGGCTTGGGAGCGGCGCATCGACCGGCGGGCCGCCAACACCTGACCCAGACTGCGCTGGCCGACTGAGGTGCGCTGGGAGATCGGCATCTGTGCGTTCAACTTGGCACGCACCAGGTGGGTGCTGGCGACCCGAACCACCGCCTGGGAGGTGAAGCCGATGCGCGCCATGAACCTGTTTCCGTCACGAGAACCCGAGATGGCCGCCGTTGCAAGGGTGGATACGCCGACCTCCTCGGCGAAGGCGACTGCGGCCTCCATCAGCGCTCGCCCGATCCCACGGCGCCGGAAGTCCTCCAGGACCGTGGGAGCGAAACTCAACACCACGGGCTCGAGGTTGATCGGGCTGAGCGTCGTGCGCCGCAACAACACAGCACCGGCCGGCGAGCCGTCGTACTCCGCGATGAGCAGGCGCTGATCGGATCCGTCGGTGGAGCAGATCACCTGCTCCAGGTCGGCCATCCGATCGCCGAACTCCCCGCGGCGCACCAGATCCCCCCACAACTCCCCCAGGAATGGGGCGTCCTCGGCCACAGCAATCCGCAGCGTCACCGGCGTCCGGCTCATGATTGGTCCACCTTGCCCAATGATGCGCGCCCGCGAGGACCGCGGTCGTCACACTTGTCCCACACACCACTCAGCCCCCGATCGCCAAGGATAGGTCCCCGAGGCGATCCGCGCCAAGATTCGGGCGGTCACGTCAGGACGAGTCCCGCGGTGACTCCACCGCAACCCTCACTCTGCAACAGGCGATCAGGCAAAACATGGCTGTTGCCTTCGCGAAACGCAGGAGGGGCACAGTGGTGCCACGGATTCGCGTGCCGCGGTCGGTGTTTGATTACGAATCGGCCACATCACGTCTGATCCGGGGCCACAGACGGGACGCGGGGCCCGCGATCGATCTAGTTTGCTCTTGATGTCCCTCTGTGGAGGACACACAACCAATGTCGGAGGACAAATGAATCTGAAGAAATCTTCGCGCCTGGCGGCAGTCGCCATCGCGGGGTCTCTCGCCCTGGCCGCCTGTGGCAGCGACGACGAGGCCGCACCCGAAGACACCGGCTCCAGCTCGGGCGGCGAGGTCTCCGCAATCGACCTCAAGATCGGAACCGCGCTGCCCCAGTCGGGCAACTTGGCGTTCCTCGGCCCGCCCGAAGAGGCCGGCGTCGGGTATGCCGCATCGCTGATCAACGAGGCCACCGAGGCCACCGGACTGACCCTGGATGTCACCTATGGCGACTCCGGCGACACCGACAACAAGGCCTATGAGGCCGAAATTCCACGCCTGCTCGGCGCGGACGTCTCCGCCATCATCGGTGCTGCATCGTCGAGCACCTCGTTGCAGTTCATCGACCAGGTCGTCAACGCCGGGGTCATCCAGTTCTCACCGGCCAACACCTCGGACGCGTTCACCACCTACGACGACAAGGGCCTGTATTGGCGCACCGCTCCGTCCGACGTCCTGCAGGGCGACGTGCTGGGCAACCTGATCGCCGCCGACGGCGTCAAGAGCCTGGGCATGATCGTGCTCAACGACTCCTACGGCACCGGTCTGGCCAAGTATGTCTCTGAGGCGTTCGAAGCCGCTGGCGGCGAGGTGGTCGCCCAGGAGACCTACAACACCGGTGACACCTCCTTCGACTCCCAGGTCAGCTCGGTTCTGGCCGCCAAGCCGGACGCGATCGCGCTGATCACCTTCGAGGAGGTGACGACCATCCTGCCGAGCCTGTTCGGCAAGTTCGACCCCTCGAAGCTGTACTTCGTGGACGGCAACCTCGCCAACTTCGGCACTGAGTTCAAGAAGGGTTCGCTGACCGGCGCGAAGGGCACCCTCCCGGGCATCTCGGTCGACTCGCTGACCGAGTTCACCGACGCGCTCAACGCCTACGCCAAGGAGTCCGACCAGTTCCCGAAGGGGCTCACGGAGTTCTCCTACGCGGCGGAGTCGTTCGATGCCGTCAACCTGATCGCGCTGGCCGCCCTGGCAGCCGGCTCGACCGACGGCACCGAGATCGCCGGCAAACTGCAGGAGGTTTCCGGCGGCACCGGTGACGGCGAGAAGTGCACCACCTTCGCCGACTGCGCCGAGATCATTCTCGGTGGCGGCGTGGCCGACTACGACGGTGTGTCCGGACCGATCACCTTCGACGAGGTGGGCGACCCGCAGGACGCCACCATCGGCATCTACCAGTACGGCGAGGACAACAACTACTCGGCCTACACCGGCTGAGACAGTCCATGAGTGTGGCCCCCGGCAACCGCCGGGGGCCACAGTCGTCTGTTCGTAGTCCCGGACGCGCGGCCCTCACCTGAAGGCCGCCGGCCTATGCGCCCAGGGTTTACGCCCCCAACGTGCCCAGGTACAACTCGGTCACCTTCGGGTCACCGAGCAGGTCACGACCCGACCCGGTGTGGGCGTCGCGACCGACGTCGAGCACGTAGCCCCGGTCGCAGATCTGGAGGCACCGTCGAGCGTTCTGCTCGACCATGATGCAGGTGACTCCGGCCTTGTTGATGTCCGAGACCCGAATGAACGCCTCGTCTTGGCGCACCGGTGACAACCCCGCCGAGGGCTCGTCCAACAGCAGCACCTTGGGTTCCATCATCAGGGCGCGGCTCATCGCCACCATCTGCCGTTCGCCGCCGGACAGCGACCCGGCACGCTGCTTGAGCCGGCTGCCGAGTTCGGCGAAGATGCCGGTGACGAAGTCGAGGCGCTCCTTGTAGATCTTGGGGTTCTGGTAGAGACCCATCTGTAGGTTCTCTTCGATCGTCAAGGACTCGAAGACGTTGTTGGTCTGCGGAATGTAGCCGACGCCACGGGAGACGAGCTTGTTGGCTTTCAGGCCGACGATGCTCTCCCCCTCCAGGCGGATCGAACCCTGCCGGACCTGCACCATGCCGAAGATCGCCTTCAACAGAGTCGACTTTCCGGCCCCATTAGGCCCGATGATCCCGATCAGTTCACCCTGATAGGCGGTCAACGAGCATCCGTTGAGGATGTTCACCCCGGGCAGGTAGCCGGCGTGAACCTCTTCGACAGCAACAACGGGGCTGGTGGCCTCGATCGCCTGGGAACTCACTTCTTGTCCTCTCGATCGGCTTCCTTGGCCGCTTCGGCTTCCAGCGCTTCGCGGGTCAGCGACGGCTCTGCGGCACCGCCGTCGACAGCGACGCGTCCGGTCACCACCCCGAGGTCGACGTCCTGGTGCGCACCTAGATAAGCATCGACCACCGCGGGATTGCGCATCACGGTGCCCGGGTCGCCCTCGGCCACCACCCTGCCCTCGGCCATCACGACCACCCAGTCGGCGATGTGGCGCACCATGTGCATGTCGTGTTCGACGAAGAGCACCGTCATGCCGGTGTCTTTGAGACCCAGGATGTGGTCGAGCAGGGACTGGGTCAACGCCGGGTTGACGCCTGCCATCGGCTCATCGAGCATCACCAGGGTGGGCTCAGACATCAAGGCGCGGGCCATCTCGAGCAACTTGCGTTGTCCCCCCGAAAGGCTGGCGGCGAAGTCGGACTCCTTGTCGTCGAGTTTGAACCGTGCCAGCAGTTCCCGGGCACGGCTCTCGATGGCGCGGTCCTGAGCGCGCCACAGCGCCGGGACGATGCTGGTCAGCAGTCGCTCGCCACGCTGACCGGTGGCACCGAGTTTCATGTTGTCCAACACCGTCAACAGTCCCAGGGCCTTGGTGAGTTGGAAGGTGCGCACCAGCCCCATCCGGGACACCTTGTATGCCGGCACCCCGGACAGTGACCTGCCGTCGAACGTCCAAGTGCCTTCGTCGGGGTTGTCGAAACCGGTGAGCAGGTTGAAGAAGGTCGTCTTGCCGGCTCCGTTGGGCCCGATCAACGCGGTGATCGCGCCTCGCGGGATCTCCAGGTGATCGACGTCGACAGCGTTGACGCCTCCGAAACTGCGTCTGACATTGTCGGCGACGATGATGGGGTCGGTCTTGGCACAACCGGGCACCATCTCGCCAGTGTGCAGGCCGGTGGCCTTGGGGCGCACCGCCCCCGCGGCGACGCCGACGTGGCCGGGCTCGGGAGTGATGTCACTTGACAAAGGTCATCTCCTTCTTGTCTCCCAAGATTCCCTGGGGCCGGAAGATCACCAGCAGCATCAGGCCGATGCCGACCAGGATGTAGCGGACCTGGGAGGCCTGGGAGGTCGTCATGAACGGCAACCAGCCTGCCTTGACCATGGCCGGCATCAGGTTGCTCAGGAAGAACTGAAGGGCCCAGAAGATGATCGAGCCGAGCACCGGCCCGAACACGGTTGCGGCACCGCCCAGCAGCACGATCGTCCAGACGAAGAACGTCAGCGAGGTCACATAGACACCGGGGCTGGCGTTGGAGCCCAGCGCCATGACCAGCCCTCCGGCGCCGGTGATGACCCCACCGATGATCAATGCCTGCATCTTGTAGGCGAAGACGTTCTTGCCGAGTGCGCGCACAGCGTCCTCGTCCTCGCGGATGCCGCGCAAGACCCGGCCCCAGGGGCTGCGCATCAGAGCCCAGACCAGGAAGACGGCCAGCACCAGCAGGACCAAGCCGACCAGCAACTGCCACGACGTGGTGTTGTTGTAGGTCCATGGTCCGAAGCCGTAGTCGCCTTCGGGGATCGGGTTGTCGCCCTGGAAACTGCCGCTGAACCCGTAGAGACCGTCGGCCGAACCGGTGACCGACTCGAACTGCACCGTGAGCAGCAGCAGGCGCAGCACCTCGGCGGCTGCGATGGTCACGATAGCCAGATAGTCACCGCGCAGTCGGAGCGTCGGGATGCCGAGGATCACCGCGAAGAGCCCCGAAGCGACCAATGCCGTGAGAGCTGCCAGCCACCACGGGAAGTCGAAGGTGAGAATCGAGATCGCGTAACCATAGGCTCCCACGGCCACGAACCCGGCCACACCCATGTTGAGTAGACCGGCCTGCCCGAAGTGGATGCCCAGCCCGATGGCCGCGAGCGCGTAGGCGATCGTCTGCGTCGAGACGATCGAGGCGGCGGTGTTGTTGAAGATCGAACCCCAGTCCATGGCGGGCCCCTATCCGATTCTTTCGCGGCGGCCCAGGATGCCCTGGGGCCGGACCAGCAAGATGACGATGAGAATGACCAACGCGCTGGCGAAGCGCAGGTCGGCGGGAATCCATAAGCTCGAGGTCTCCACGACGATGCCGATGATCAGTGACCCGATCAGCGCACCGAAGGCGGTGCCGAGACCACCCAAGGTGACCGCCGCGAACATCAGCAGCAGCACCCCCGAGCCCATGTCCCACTTCACTCCGGGCCGGTAGTAGGCGTAGAGGACACCCGACAGGCCGGCGAGGGCGGCCGCGAGGACCCAGACGATGCGGACCACGAAGTCGACGTCGATCCCCGAAGCCGACGCCAGCGAGGGATTGTCGGAGATGGCCCGGGTCGCCTTACCGAGGCGGGAGTAAACCAGCCAGAGAGCGAAGCCGACGATGATCGCGATCGCGATCGCCATCGAGATCAGGTCGACCCTGGTCAGGCTGATCGGCCCGATGTTGATCGGCGCGGGGCTCGCGCCCGGCAGCTGTTCGGTGCCGCCGCCGATGAAGTATTGGAAGACGTAGCGCATCGCCAACGACAGCCCGATGCTGACGATCATCAACTGGACGGTGCCGACCCCGCGCCTGCGCAGCGGCCTCCACAGGCCGGCATCCATGGTCAGACCCAGTAGCGCGCTCAGCAGCACGGCCGCCGGGAGCGCGAACCACGGCGAGAGACCCAGGAACGCCGATCCGCCCAACCACAGCCCGATGACGGCGCCGAAGGTGACCATCTCGCCGTGGGCGAAGTTGGAGATGCCGGTGGTGCCGAAGACCAGCGAGAGCCCGACCGAGGCCAGCGCGAGCATCAGGCCGAAGTTGATGCCCAGTGCCAGTCGCTCGATGAACTGGTCGACGAAACTGGTGGTGTCGCGTTCCCCCTCGCCGATGAAGAAGTTGACGGCCTTGGGAGCGAACGGGACCGTCGGGGTGACTTCTTTGGTCTCCGGGGAGTCGTCGTCGGGGTCGGTCAGTGCGATGCCCTCGGGCAAGGTGTCCTCGTCGAGGACGACGGTGTATTCGACGCCGCCCTCGGGGACGTCAACGGTCCACTGGCCGCCCTTGTCCGTCACGACGGTCTGGGGTCCACCGGACCCGTCGACGGTGATGGAGACTCCCTCGATGGGCTTGCCGTCGACCTGCACGTTGCCGGCGATCTTGTATTGGTCTCCGTCTGCGGCGTGCGCCGGTGCCATGGACACCAGTGCCGCCCATGCGGCGACGACCATCAGCAGAAGGACGAGGCCTCGTGCGGAAGATCTGGTGGATGTGATGGTGAACCTCATGTGATCCTTCGATCCTCCGTGCATTCTCGCCGGGCGGCTTGCGCCCTCCGGCGACGTTAGAGCGCCAATGTGTCCCGCTCGTTTCGCCTACAAACCCTGCACGCTACACGTTGCGTGGCTCCGGTGAGGCTCACCTGAGCAGATGCCGCGAAGATCGCCACGCTCAGGAGGCCGACCCGGTCGGACCGTGTTCGATGACGCCCTCGGCGACCTGGCGCATCGACAGGCGCAAGTCCATGGCCGTCTTCTGGATCCACCGGAACGCCTCCGGCTCGGTGAGTTTGAGTTGGTCCTGAAGCAGACTCTTGGCCCGGTCGACAGCCTTGCGGGTCTCCAGTCGGTCGACCAGGCCTTCGACCTCCTTCTCAAGTTGGGTGAGTTCGGCGAAGCGGCTCACGGCCACCTCGATGGCCGGCACCAGGTCGGAGATGGTGAAGGGCTTGACCAGGTAGGCCATCGCGCCGGCGTCGCGGGCCCGTTCGACCAGGTCACGCTGGGAGAAGGCGGTCAGCATGACCACAGGTGCGATGCGCTGGCGGGCGATCGACTCCGCTGCGGCGATCCCGTCGAGCACCGGCATCTTGACATCCATGATCACCAGGTCGGGTCGGTGTTCCTCGGTCAGCGCGATCGCCTGCTGGCCGTCCCCGGCCTGCCCGACGACCTCGTAGCCCTCTTCAGCGAGCATCTCGGCCAGATCCATTCGGATGAGCACCTCATCCTCGGCGATGACGACCCTGCGGGCCTGCACTTCGGCGGTCTGAGTCGGCTCGGGCGCAGATGAGGTCACCCTTCGAGCCTAGGGCATCGACCTCGACGCGGCGTACCAGTGGCCCCTGCGGTAACCTTCCCTGCGATGTTGCCCCGGTATCCCAACCGGTAGAGGAAGCGGTCTCAAACACCGTCCAGTGTGGGTTCGAATCCCACCCGGGGCACCCGACCCACCGAGTCGGCGCGGAGCGCCGGTTCAGTCGCGACGGTAGGCCGGGGCGACCTGGTTGATGGCGTCACCCATCCGGTGGATCCGCAGCGCGTTGGTCGACCCCGGGATGCCCGGCGGTGCACCCGCGATCACCACCACCAGGTCACCTTCCTGGGCGCGTCCGATGCGCAGCAACTGGTCGTCGATCTGCCGAACCATCTCGTCGGTGTGCTCGACCTCGGCCGTCTTGAAGGTCTCCACACCCCAGCTCAGGGCAAGCCTGGAGCGAGTGGCCGCGTCCGGGGTGAAGGCCAACACCCGGATCGGTCCACGCAGCCGCGACAGACGACGAGCCGAGTCCCCGGTGGTGGTGAAGGCGACCAGGAATTTCGCGTCAACGCGTTCGGCGACCTCCTCGGCAGCCTTGGCGATGACGCCACCCCTTGTCTTGGGGTTCCAGTCCAGGGGCGCCAGGGCGCCGGCGTCCTCGAAGGCGTGCCGTTCGGTGGCCTCCACGATCCGGGCCATCGTCTCCACGGTGTGCACCGGGAACTCCCCCACGCTGGTCTCCCCGGACAGCATCACCGCGTCCGCACCGTCGAGCACGGCATTCGCGACATCCGAGGTCTCCGCCCGGGTCGGCTGCGGGTTGGAGATCATCGACTCCAACATCTGGGTGGCCACGATGACCGGTTTGGCGTAGCGACGGGCACGTTCCACGATCTGCTTCTGCAGGAACGGCACCTCCTCGAGCGGACACTCCACCCCCAGGTCGCCGCGGGCGACCATGAAGGCATCGAAAGCGTCGATGATCTCGTCGAGGTTCTCGATCGCCTGCGGCTTCTCGATCTTGGCGATGATCGGCAACCGGACGCCGACCTCGTCCATGATCTTGCGCACGTCGTCGGCATCGGCAGCGCTGCGCACGAAGCTGAGCGCGATGAAATCCACGCCGAGAGCCAGCGCGAACTTCAGATCCTCGATGTCCTTCTCGCTCAGCGCGGGCACCGAGACGGCCACGCCGGGCAGGTTGATGCCCTTGTGGTTGCTCACCGGACCGCCGACCAACACTTCGGTCTCGACATCGGTGTCGGAGACGTCGCTGACCCGCAACCGGATCTTGCCGTCGTCGATCAGCAGCATGTCACCGACCCGGGCATCGCCCGGCAGGCCCTTGTAGGTCGTGCCGCAGATGGTGTCGTCACCCTCGACGTCACGCACCGTGATCGTCCAGCGTTGACCGCGGTGCAGGACCGCTCGACCTTCCTTGAAGGTCTCAAGACGAATCTTGGGACCCTGGAGGTCAGCCAGGATGGCGATGCTGCGCCCGGTGGCGTTAGCAGCCTCCCGGACAAGCCGATAGGACTGTTCGTGGTCCGCGTGGGTTCCGTGACTCATGTTCAGTCGGGCGACATCCATGCCGGCATACACCAACTCGCGGATGCGCCTCTCCGATGAGGTCGCGGGGCCCAGGGTGCAGACAATCTTTGCTCTACGCACGATCTCCACCCTAGCCCAGTTAGAACGATCCAACCCCTCCGCGGTCGTACTCGTCAGTAGGAGTTCACTCAGGCCGTCAACGGTCGGTCGGTCGGCTGGATCGGCGCCGGCAGCGCGCTGGGCAGTCCGGTGAGGAAGGCATCCACCGCAGCTGCGGCGGCTCGTCCCTCCGCAATCGCCCAGACGATCAGGGACTGGCCACGACCGGCGTCACCCGCCACGAAGACGCCCTCCACGCCGGTCGCGAACCTTTGGTCCCGGACCACGTTGCCGCGGGCGTCGTAGGACACCCCCAACTGGTCGAGCACGCCGGTCTGCTCCGGACCGACGAAACCCATCGCAAACAACACCAGGTCGGCCATGATCTCGCGCTCGGTGCCCTCGACCTCGACGAGTGCGCCGGCTCCGAAAGTGACCTCGACGATGCGCAGTGCCCGCACGTTTCCTTCGGCGTCACCCAGGAACTCCTTGGTGGAGACGGCGTAGACACGGTCACCGCCCTCCTCATGGGCCGAGGAGACCCGGAAGGTCGTCGGGTAGGTCGGCCACGGCTGTCCGCTCGGACGCGCCTCGGGCGGCTGAGCCATGATCTCCAGTTGGGTCACCGATGCGGCCCCCTGACGGATCGAGGTGCCGAGACAGTCCGCGCCGGTATCACCGCCGCCGATGATGACCACGTGCTTGCCGGTGGCCAGGATCTGGTCGGAACCGTCACGGGTGGGAGCCTCCCCGATCGCGACCCGGTTGGCTTGGGGCAGGAAGTCCATCGCCTGGTGTATGCCGGCCAGTTCGCGGCCCGGCACCGGCAGATCCCGGGCGATCGTGGAGCCGGTCGCGATGACGACGGCGTCGTAGCGGTCCTTGAGTCGGTCACCGGTCAGGTCGACTCCGACGTCGACTCCGGCCCGGAAGACGGTGCCTTCGCGCCGCATCTGGTCGAGCCGACGGTCGAGGTGCACCTTCTCCATCTTGAACTCGGGGATCCCATAGCGCAGCAGTCCGCCGATCCGATCGGCTCGCTCGTAGACGGCCACCGTGTGTCCGGCTCGGGTCAACTGCTGGGCGGCGGCCAGGCCGGCCGGACCGGAGCCGACCACGGCCACCGTCTTGCCCGAGAGCCACTCCGGCGGCTGCGGACGGACAAAACCCGAATCCCAGGCCTTGTCGATGATCGCGACCTCGATGTTCTTGATCGTCACCGGATCCTGGTTGATGCCCAGCACACAGGCCGTCTCGCACGGCGCCGGGCACAACCGTCCGGTGAACTCCGGGAAGTTGTTGGTGGCGTGCAGGCGCTCCATGGCACCGTCCCAGTCGTTGCGCCAGACCAGGTCGTTCCACTCCGGGATGATGTTGCCCAGCGGGCAGCCGGTGTGACAGAACGGAATCCCGCAGTCCATGCAGCGGCCGGCCTGAGTGTTGATGATCGGCAGCAACGCCCGCCCGATGCTGTCCGGGTAGACCTCGGTCCAGTCGTTGACACGCTCCTCGACCGGCCGACGGGTGGGGACTTCGCGGCCGTGGTTCAAGAAGCCCTTGGGGTCAGCCATGGAGCACCTCCATGATTCGGGCGGCGGCCTGTTCCTCGTCGAGGCCCTCCTCGAGGGCCTCCTCACGAGCTTCGAGGACACGCTTGTAGTCGCTGGGCATGATCAGGGTGAAGCGAGCAAGGGCCGCGGGCCAGTCGGCCAGCAGATCCCGGGCTACCTCGGAGTCGGTTTCGTCGCCGTGACGGGTGACCAGGTGATGCAGTTCGTCGGCATACTTGGCGGGCACCTCACTGAGTTCGACCAGTTCTGGATTGACCCGGAACGGCTTGAAGTCGAGCACGAAGGCATAGCCGCCGCTCATGCCGGCAGCGAAGTTGCGTCCGGTCTTACCGAGCACCACCACCCGACCGCCGGTCATGTATTCGCAGCCGTGATCGCCGACTCCCTCGGTGACCACGGTGGCACCGGAGTTGCGCACACAGCACCGTTCACCGACGCCGCCGCGCAGGAACATCTCACCACTGGTCGCGCCGTAGCCGATGGTGTTGCCGGCCACGATGTGCTCGTTGGCCTTGAAGGGGGCGGACCGGTCCGGGCGAACCACGATGCGCCCACCGGACAGACCCTTGCCGACGTAGTCGTTGGCGTCGCCCTCCAACCGAAGGGTCACCCCCGGGGGGAGGAACGCGCCGAAAGACTGGCCGGCCGACCCGGTGAAGGTGATGTCGATGGTGCCGTCGGGAAGACCGGCACCTTTGTAGCGCTTGGTCACCTCGTGGCCGAGCAGGGTGCCGACCGTGCGGTTGACGTTGCGGATCGACAACTGGGCCCGCACCGGCTCACCACGCTCGAGGGCCGGCTCGGACAACGGGACCAAGGTGGTGCGGTCCAGGCTCCGGTCGATGCCGTGGTCTTGGGTCTTGGTGCGGCGCAGGTCTTGGTCGGCGAACTGAGGCGGCGGGGTGACCTCGTGGAAGATCGGCGTCAGGTCCAGCCCTGAGGCTTTCCAGTGGCTGACCGCCTTGGAGGTGTCGAGCACCGAGACTTGACCGATGGCCTCGTCGAGGCTGCGGAAACCGAGTTCGGCCAGGATCTCCCTGACCTCTTCGCCGAGATAGGTGAAGAAGTTCTCCACGAACTCCGGCCGGCCGTTGAAGCGCTCGCGCAGCACCGGGTTCTGGGTGGCCACCCCGACCGGGCAGGTGTCCAGGTGGCAGACCCTCATCAGGATGCACCCGGACACGACCAGCGGAGCGGTGGCGAAGCCATACTCCTCGGCGCCGAGCAGCGCAGCGATGACGACGTCGCGGCCGGTTTTCAGTTGGCCGTCGGTCTGGACCACGATGCGGTCGCGCAGGCCGTTGAGCAGCAGCGTCTGCTGGGCTTCGGCCAGACCGAGCTCCCAGGGACCTCCGGCGTGCTTGAGACTGGTCAGCGGGGACGCACCGGTGCCACCGTCGTGACCGGAGATCAGCACCACGTCGGCGTGGGCCTTGGAGACACCCGCCGCGACTGTGCCGACGCCGACCTCGGCGACCAGTTTGACGTGCACTCGGGCGTCCGGGTTGGCGTTCTTCAGGTCGTGGATCAGCTGCGCCAAGTCCTCGATCGAATAGATGTCGTGGTGCGGCGGCGGCGAGATCAGCCCGACGCCCGGCGTACTGTGCCGGGTCTTGGCCACCCAGGGGTAGACCTTGTGTCCGGGCAGTTGGCCGCCTTCGCCCGGCTTGGCACCCTGCGCCATCTTGATCTGAATGTCGTCGGCGTTGGTGAGGTATTCGCTGGTGACCCCGAACCGTCCGGAGGCGACCTGCTTGACCGCGCTTCGGCGCTCCGGATCGTGCAGGCGGTCGGGGTCTTCGCCACCTTCACCGGTGTTGGACTTGCCACCCAACCGATTCATCGCGATGGCCAGCGTCTCGTGGGCTTCCTTCGAGATCGAGCCGTAGGACATCGCGCCGGTGGAGAACCGTCGCACGATCGCGCTGACGGGTTCGACCTCGTCGATGCTGATCGGGCCGCGACCGGTCTCGCCGGAGTCCTTGAAACGGAACAGGCCGCGCAACGTCATCAGCCGTTCGGCCTGCTCGTCGACCCGGGAGGTGTATTGCTTGAAGACGTCGTAGCGGCCCTGGCGCGTGGCGTGCTGGAGACGGAACACCGTCTCGGGGTCGAACAGGTGCGGTTCCCCTTCGCGACGCCACTGGTATTCCCCTCCGATCGGCAGTTCCCGGTGCGGTGCGGGAATGCCGGTGGGCGGGTAGGCCCGATCGTGCCGCATCGCCACTTCGGCGGCGATGACGTCGATGCCGATGCCGCCGAGTTTGGAGGTGGTGCCGGTGAAGTAGTCCTCGATCAGCTCCTGGGAGAGTCCCACCGCCTCGAAAATCTGCGCACCGGTATAGGAGGCGACGGTGGAGACACCGATCTTGCTCATCACTTTGAGGACGCCCTTGCCCAGAGCCTTGACCAGGTTCTTGACCGCGGTCTCGGCGTCGACCTTGACGTAGTAGCCCTCGCGGGCGAGGTCCTCGACGGACTCCATCGCCAGATAGGGGTTGACCGCGGCGGCGCCGTACCCGATCAGCAGCGCCATATGGTGCACCTCGCGGACATCGCCAGCCTCGACCAGGAGCCCGACCTGGGACCGGGTCTTCTCCCGCACCAAGTGATGGTGGACCGCCGAGGTGAGCAGCAGCGAGGGAATCGGCGCCAGTTCGGCGTTGGAGTGGCGATCCGAGAGCACGATGACCCGGGCGCCCTCGGCGATCGCGGCGGACACTTCGGCGCAGATCTCGCCGATCCGGGCCGCCATCGCCGCTCCCCCACCGCCGACCTGGTAGAGGCCGCGAGAGACGTGGGTCTGGAACCCCGGCATGTCGCCTTCCCGGTTGACGTGCCGGATCTTGGTGAGGTCGTCGTTGGAGATGACCGGGAACGGCAGCACGATCTGGCGGCAGCTGGCCGGACCGGGGTCGAGCAAGTTCGCTTCCGGCCCGATGGTGCCGGACAGGCTCGTGACCAGTTCCTCGCGGATGGCGTCCAGCGGCGGGTTGGTCACCTGGGCGAAGAGCTGCGCGAAGTAGTCGAACAGCATCCGCGGCTTCTCGCTCAGCGCGGCGATCGGGCTGTCAGTGCCCATCGAGCCGATCGGCTCGGTGCCGGTGTTGGCCATCGGGGTGAGCAGCACCCGCAGGTCCTCCTCGGTGTAGCCGAAGACCTGCTGGCGACGGGTGACCGACGCGTGGGTGTGCACCACGTGCTCTCGCTCAGGGATGTCCTTGAGGTGGACCAGACCGGCGTGCAGCCACTCGTCGTAGGGCTGCTCGGTGGCGAGCTGGCTCTTGATCTCCTCATCCTCGATGATCCGATGCTCGGCGGTGTCGACCAGGAACATCCGGCCCGGCTGGAGCCGACCCTTGCGGATCACCTTCTCCGGCTCGATCTGGAGTACGCCGGCCTCAGAGGCCAGCACCACCAGGTCATCGCTGGTGACCCAGAAGCGACTCGGACGAAGACCATTGCGGTCCAGCACGGCGCCGATCTGGGTGCCGTCGGTGAAGACCACCGACGCGGGACCGTCCCAGGGCTCCATCAGCGAGGCGTGGAACTCGTAGAAGGCGCGTCGGCGCTCATCCATCTCGCCGTGGTTCTCCCAGGCCTCGGGAATCATCATCAGCACCGCGTGGGGCAGGCTGCGTCCCCCCATGTGCAACAGTTCGAGGACCTCGTCGAAGGATGCGGAGTCCGATGCCTCGGGGGTGCAGATCGGGACCAGCCGGTCCATCTCGCCGGGGATGATCTCAGAGTCGAGCATCGCCTCGCGGGCACGCATCCAGTTGCGGTTGCCCTTGACGGTGTTGATCTCGCCGTTGTGGGCCACGAATCGGTACGGGTGGGCCAGCGGCCAAGACGGGAACGTGTTTGTGGAGAACCGACTGTGAACCAGCGCCAGAGCGCTCTCGATTAGGGGATCGACCAGATCAGGAAAGAAGTCGGAGAGCTGGGGTGTGGTGAGC
>JBPPMQ010000068.1:0-17082 GCA_051306135.1 Nocardioides sp.
CTCAGCCCTCGTCGGCTGGAGGATCTCTGGGCCCGCGTCGGTGAGTCACTCACCTCCGCAGGAACGGTGCTGCTGTGTCACTGGCTGGGTGAGGTCGACGGTTGGGTGCTGGATGGCGAACAGGTCCATCAGTCCGCCCGAACACATCGCTGTCTTCCACCTGTGCAAGGCACCTACCGCGAGGAGGACTACGAGATTCTCGTGCTGGCTCCCGACGATGCCTGGCCGAGGGCACGAAGATGACCGAAACCTGGCGGGGCAGCAACCTCAGCGAAGACAGCAACCCCAGCAAGAGCACCGACTGCAGCGTGGACACCGACTGCAAAGTGGGCAGCATCGGCATCGTAGTCCCGGCGCACAACGAGGCAGCCTGCATCGAGCAGTGCCTGCGGGCCGTGGAGATCGCCCGTGCCAACCTGCTGCGATCCCAGGTCCCACGCACAGTGGTGGCCTGCATCGCCCTGGACCGGTGCACCGACCGGACGCCGGCCATCGTCGAGGCCTGGGCGGCCGGACGCGACTGGTTGCTCGCCATCACCTGCGATCACTGCGGTGTCGGTGCCGCTCGGCGGGACGCGGTGGCGGCCATCGAAGGCCACCTCGCGACCGGTGGCCCGGTGGACCCGGCCAAGGTCTGGATCGCAAGCACGGACGCCGACTCACTCGTCCCAGCCGACTGGCTGCTCCACCATGCGGAAGCCGCCGACCTCGGCGTCGACCTCCTGCTCGGCCGGGTCACGCCGGACGTCATCGGAGACGAGGCCGAAGCCGAGACCGACGCACGGCTGCTTGCCCTGTGGCGCAACCGCCACCCGGACGATCTCGCCACCGTGCACGGCGCGAACCTCGGCATACGCCTCTCGATCTATCGTGACGCCGGCGGTTTCCCTCCCCTCTCGGCACACGAGGACGTGGCTCTCGTCGAAGCCGTCCGAGCTCGGACGGACCGGATCGCCCACGGCTCGAGCGTGCGCACCTCGTCTCGTCTGCGCGGGCGGGCTCCTGCCGGGTTCGCCCACTATCTGCGCACCCTCGCCGGCGAGCTCGATCGGCCCTGAAGACCACAGCAGATCGAACCACAGCACATCGCGACCGGCGTGCCCCGAAACGCGGCCCGCCCCCGGCGCCGATGTCATCCGGGGGCGGGGTTCGACGACCTCGGGGGGAAGAGTTCGCCGCGGATCCCTTGGGGGGGATCGACAGGGGGGTTAAGCGTCGTACGCCGGCGGCTCGCTGGAGTTCGCGACCCGGTTCTCGGCGTCCATCATCCACGCCAACTGCTCCAGTCGCGCAGTGACCGCATGCAGCAGGTCGGTGGTGGTGGGGTCCTCCTTGTCCACGTCGTCGTGGATCCGACGAGCGGTCGCGCACACGGCATACAGCGAGGAGACCATCAGGTCCACGCCGCGGGAAGAATCGATCTCGCGGTCCGGGAGCTGGGTCAAACTGGTCGACTGAGCCACCGTCGACGAGCGTCCGTCCGGGGTCACCATCACTGCACGCATGCGTTCGGCGACATCGTCGGCGAAGCCGCGGGATGCCTCGACTACCTCGTCGAGTTGGAGGTGCAGGTCGCGGAAGTTGGCGCCGACCACATTCCAATGCGCCTGCTTTCCCTGCAGGTGGAGTTCGATCAGATCCACCAGCAACGCCTGAAGCCCATCGGCGACGACAGCCGAAGCCGCGTAGCGGGGGTGCGAAGTGTGGGTCTGGCGTTCAGTGGTGACGGTCATGAGTTGTTCCTCTCAGGTGGGGCGGGTGGTCAGGCAGCAACGGCACGGTCGTCGTAGCGAGTGACACCGCAGGTGCAGCGAACCATCCTCACCGTGCCGAACTCGTCGTCCTCAACCGCAGCGACGGTCCAGGAGTGAAGATGAGCACCGGACCGCGGGTCCCACGCAGCCGGACGGCGCAGGTCCCACGCAGCCGGACGGACGCTGCCTGACGAAGGTTTGCTCGCCGCCTCGATGGTGGTTGTCTTCATGCTTCCTCCGCGCCATGGTCTCGATCGGTCTTGTTTGGGTGGTGCCCCGGCCGTGTGGGGTCCAAACATCTTTGTCGCGACCGCTCCGGCTCTTTCGCGACCACTCAGGCCAGGGCTGGAGTCACTCAGACATCCGTCGGCGCATGCGCTCCAGGCTTCGGCGCAACACCCGGGAGACCTGCATCTGCGACACCCCGATCTCGGCGGCGATCTCGCTCTGCGACATCTCCGCCCCGAACCTGCGCAGGATCACCGCACGCTCGTCCTCGGTGAGGGTGGCCATCGCCTGGTGAAGATCCGCCAGCAGTTCCGCAGCCTCGAAGCCGCCTTCCTCCACCCGCAGCGCCGACTGGACGGCTGAGTCCGGCGTCTCGTCGACCCCCGCCGCGTCGATCGAGTGCGCGACTCGGTTCCGGAAGCTCTCCACGACCTCGACGACGTCGTTGGCCGAAGCACCGATCTGCTGGGCGATCTCGGAGATCGTCGGGGGCCGGCCCAGGTCTTGGGTGAGCGCGTCGCGGGCATTGGCCACCGCGCTCTGCAGTTCCTGGGAGCGACGCGGGACCCGGACCAGCCAGTTCGAGTCGCGCAGGAATCGACGAATCTCGCCGACGATCTTCGGCACCGCGTACGACGCGAAAGCGTGACCCAGGGCAGGGTCGAACCCGTCGACGGCCTTGATCAGCCCGACCGAACCGATCTGGGTGGCGTCCTCGATCGACAGATTCCAGGTCGAATAGCGCCGGGCCAGATGCTTGACCAACGGCAGGTTCAGTTCGATCAGGCGATCCCTGACGTTTGCGCGCTCTGCGGAGTCCTCCGGCAGCGAGACCAGTTGGGCGAAGAGCCTGTCAATGTCATCGTCCGGCCCGACACTCCAACCATCGGGTTGGCTCACGTTGTTGCGTCGGAGCGTGCGTGGGAGATCGTCACCGTGACGACTCCCCCGTCCTCCAACACGACCAAGTTCGGATCGATCGCGGTGAGCATCAACCAGGCCAGTCCGCTGCGGTCCAGCGTCTGCCCGGCACGGCAGTGCAACGACAACCCGATAGTCACCGCCCCCCGCTCGATGTCGAAGCGCGCGGTCAGCCACTTCGCGTCGGGGTCGACCAGCGGCAACAGCAGCGTCGCTGCCTCGTCGACCGCGATCTGAAGTTCTTCCACGTCGTCCAGGGAGAGATCTGCCAGCACCGCAGAGGACCGGGCGATCGCACGAATCGAGGCCACGAAGTCCCGATGTGCCGGCACGGTCATCGAGGTGAACCTCGACGGCCACGGCTCGGTCGGTACGCCGGCGACCGCTGTCTCCTCTCCCCGACCGAGTGGCGACGAGGCCGCAGTTGTCACGCGAAATCTCCGGCGTCGACGGCGAACAGCTCCGACAGCCCGGCCAGCGAGAGCACCCGCTCGACGGCCGCCGACTGGGCTGCGATTTCGACTCCGTGACCGACCGCGAAGGCGACATTGCGCACCTCGATCAGGGCCCCGAGACCGGTGGAGTCCAAGAAACTGACGCCGGACAGTTCCAGCAGCAGCGGCCGGCCGTCGGCGGTCGGGGCCTCCGCCTTCGCGCTGGCCACCATCGACGGCGCGGTGGCGAGGTCGAGGTCACCGACCACGATCACGACGTCTCTGCCGTTGTGGTCGGTCGTTCGGGTTGCTTCGAAGAGCGGCACTTCGGGTCCTAATGTTTGAATCGATGTGGTGTTGCGGCCAAGGGATCAGGCGACAGCCCACGTCTGGGCCAACCCTGTGACCTGCAGGATTCGGTCGACTCGGGTCGACATCTGCGGGATGCGAAGTTGGGTCCCGTGCGCCTTGGCCACATTGTGCAGGTCCACGAGCGCACCGATGCCGGTCGAGTCGATGAAGTCCACCTCCAACATATCCAAGTCAAGGTTACGCCCCTCCATCAGGATGCGGCGGCCAGTCTCGACCAACTCCGTGCGGGTGATCAAGTCGACCGATCCCACCAGCACCAGCGTCGTGCGGCCCTCGACGCCGTCGCGGGTCGTGATACTCAGTTCCATTCGGTGACACCTCTCCTAGTGATCATCTGCCAGGTCCTCCCTGGCCGTCTTCGGCGGCCACCCGGAACCAGACGGTCTTTCCCGGCCGGTTCTCCTCGGTCCGGATCCCCCAGTCGCGGGCGACCTGCTCCACGATCCGAAGTCCCCGTCCCGAGACAGCGTCAGCCGCCGGCCCGGTTTCGGTGGTCGAGGGCAGTTCAGCACCATCGTCGCTGACTGCAACGGTCAGCAGATTGTCGACGCGCTCAGCGAACAGTTCGATGCTCCTGCCGCCATACCGAATAGCGTTGGTGACCAACTCCGAAGTCAGCAGTTCCGCGTCTCCGACGACGCTGGAGGGCAGGTCGCCGGCGGCGTCGCGGACGATACGGCGAGCCACCGAGATCGACGGCGGAATCGGCGGCAGCGACACGTGGAGTTCCTGCGCATTCACGTCCGCGAACTCCTCATCCTCACAGCAAGTATCTCACTTTCCAGCACCGTTTCCCCGCTCGCGAGGTGCGTCCCGGTCCAACGCCCTGGCGTTGTCGGCGCCGTACCGCGCCCACACGTATCGACTGACCTTGTACCCCCGCGAGCAGACAGTCAAACACTCCCGGGCAGTTCTGTGTGGTCCTGCGCGGAATAGCTCTGCCGGGCGAGCCGTTTCCACTGCGCCCGCGGGGTACGATGCCGGTCGCGGTTCATGGTGGGTCTGTCCACCGCGTGCGCCTTGAGGAGGCCTGAGGTGAATTCCCCCGACGTTGTCTGGCGACCCGGCGCCGAGAGACTCCGCACGGGCCCTGTCTCCGGCTGGGAGGAACTGGACCTGCTGCTGGTCGAGGACGATGCCGGCGACGCCCTGTTGGTCGAGGAACTGGTTGCCGAATGTCGCCCGCGGATGCGGATGTGGGTGGCCAGCGGTCTGAGTGAGGCACTCGAGATGGTGGCCAGCCGCCGCCCGGATTGCGTGCTGTTGGACCTGAACCTGCCTGACTCCCACGGCCTGGATGCCTTGGCTGCACTCCAGAAGCAGGCAGCCGGGGTGGCGGTCGTGGTGCTGACCGGCCACGACGAGGCAGAGACTGGCTTCGCGGCCGTTGCCTCGGGAGCCCAGGACTACCTGGTCAAGGGGCGAGTGGACTCCGAGATGCTCACCCGCGCAGTGCGCTACGCCGTGCAGCGCAAGCAGACCGAGCAGGCCGCTGTGGCACTGCAAGCCAGCGAGATCCGGGCACAGGAGAACGCCCGCCTGGAAAGGGGGCTGTTGCCCAAGCCGCTGATCGACCCCACCAGTCGGCTGCGGGTGGTGGCCCGCTACCAGCCAGGTCGCGCAAACGCGCTGCTGGGAGGCGACTTCTACGACGTGGTCCAGTCACCCGAACACATCAAATACATGATGATCGGCGACGTCTCGGGACACGGACCCGACGAGGCCGCACTCGGCGTCGCCTTGCGTATCGCCTGGCGCACCCTGGTGCTCAGCGGCATCGAAGGCACCGAACGGCTGCGTCGGCTCGAAGAGGTCCTCACCGTCGAACGATCCCGCGACAACATCTTCGCGACGTTGGCCTGTCTCTCGTTACACCCCGATCGGCGCCGCCTCGACGTCATGCGCGCTGGGCACCCGGGATTCATGGTGCGCACCAGCACCAGTGTGGAGTGGGTCGAGCTTCCCGGAGGGCCGGCTCTCGGGGTGCTACCGGACGCAGACTGGCCCATCCACGAACTCGAGATGCCGGACGAGGACTGGGCGGTGGTGCTGCTCACCGACGGCCTGCTGGAGGGACGCATCGACGACCAGGGCGAACGCCTCGGCGAGGAGGGCCTGTTGGCGCTGGCCCGTGAGCTCAACCACCTGACCGATCCCGAGGAGTTCTTGGACAGCCTGTTGGCCGAAGTTCGCCGCCTGTCCGAGCCCTTCGGGGGTCTGGACGACGACCTCGCCGCGGTCCACGTCCGGTGGAACCCCGAACCGTGAGCCGACGCGAAGGCTCGCGGACGCCGCTGGGGCAGCGCCTGTCGGTGCAGGGCTGGTTCTACCTGGTGGTGGCGGTGATGGTCGCACTGGTGATGCTCGGAGCGGTGGTCGCGGCCGGCCTGCTCCTCAAGACCAACTCGGCAGCCGACCGTCTGATCCAGAACATCGAGCCAGCCCAGGTGGCCGCCTATCAACTCCAAGCCAGCCTCGTCGACCAAGAGACCGGAGTCCGTGGCTACGCACTCACCGGCGAGGCGCAGTTCCTCGACCCCTATCGGGCCGGCCTGAGCCAGGAACTGGAATCGGCAGCCACGATTCGCGCTCTGCTGCCCGACGACGAGCACGTGCAGCACACCATGACCGCCCTCCAGGACGCTGCCGAGGCCTGGCGCGAAGGGTTCGCCGAACCGATCATCGACTCGGTCGTCCCAGGGCGACCCGGATCGGTGGGCACCGAGATCGTTGCGGATTCCAAGGCATCCTTCGACCTCATCCGCGACGTCTTCGACACCCAGAACTCGGCCCTGGCGGCGCTCGTGAAACGCGAACGGGCCGACCTGGACAGCGCGCGCACCTACCGTGACTGGCTCCTGACCGCGATGGTCATCGCCTTCCTGGCCGCCACCGCACCGCTGCTGATGCTGGTTCGGATGATGGTGCTGCGGCCACTGTCCGGCCTGAAGGCTTCCGCCCAACAGATCGCCGACGGAGACTTCGACCACCCGATCGACGGCACCGGACCCGCAGACCTGCAAGAGCTTGCAAGCGCAGTCGAAAGCATGCGTCGGCGCATCACCGAGGAACTCAGTGCGTCGCAGGCCGCCAAGGAGGTCTTGGCCGAGCAGGCCGCCGACCTCGACGCCCAAGCCAGCGACCTACGCCGCTCCAACGCCGAATTGGAACAGTTCGCCTACGTCGCCTCCCACGACCTCCAAGAGCCGTTGCGCAAGGTCGCCTCCTTCTGCCAGTTGCTCGAGAAACGCTACGGCGACCAACTGGACGAGCGTGGGACTCAGTACATCGAGTTCGCTGTCGACGGGGCCAAGCGGATGCAGGTGCTGATCAACGATCTGCTCGCCTTCTCCAGGGTCGGTCGCTTCAGCGACTCCGAAGGGACCGTTGCGCTCGACGAGGTGATCGATCGAACCCTGGTCAGCCTCGGAACAGCGATCGATGAATCCGGAGCAGTCATCGAGCGGCCGGCCCACCTGCCCCAGGTGCGCGGGGACTCGACCCTGATGGGGATGCTGTGGCAGAACCTCATCGGGAACGCCATCAAGTTCCGGGCCGAGGGCCGCCCACCGGTAGTGGAGATCACTTGTGTCGAAGACATTCACGACGGCTCCCCCGTCTGGCTCTTCTCTGTGGCCGACAACGGCATCGGCATACCCAGCGAGTTCGCGGAGAAGGTCTTCGTCATCTTCCAACGTTTGCACTCACGCGAGGCATACGGCGGTACAGGCATCGGTCTGGCAGTGTGTCAGAAGATCGTCAACCATTACGGCGGTGACATCTGGCTCGACCCCGCCCGGGCCCAAGGTGCCCGCATCTGTTTCACCCTGCCCATCCAGGACACCGTTACCGAAGGACCCAGCCAATGACCGACATCAAACCCATCGAAGTGCTCCTGGTCGAGGACGACCCGGGCGACGAGTTGATGACCCGCGAGGCCTTCGCTGACAACAAGATCAGCAATACCCTGCACGTCGCCCGCGACGGCGAGGAAGCCATCGACTTTCTCTACCGCCGCGGTCAACACGCCTCGGCTCCCCGACCGGACCTGATCCTGCTCGACCTGAACCTGCCGAAGTACGACGGACGCCAGGTGTTGCAGATGATCAAGTCCGACGAGGACCTGGCCCATATCCCGGTTGTGGTGCTCACCACCTC
This sequence comes from Nocardioides sp., assembly GCA_051306135.1. GTDB lineage: Bacteria > Actinomycetota > Actinomycetes > Propionibacteriales > Nocardioidaceae > Nocardioides. The sequence continues at coordinate 7,868 of JBPPMQ010000068.1, forward strand.
GTCAGCCGAAGAAGACGTCTTGGGCAGTTACAAGTTGCACGCCAACGCCTATGTCACCAAGCCGGTCGACCTCGATCAGTTCATCGCCGCGGTCCGGCAGATCGATGAGTTCTTCGTGACCGTGGTTCGACTGCCCAAAGGCAATTGAGGCTGACCCGACCGAGGCAGCCCTGCCGCTCCGGGCTCAGTCGGCGCGGCGGGTCGGGGTGGCCTCGGGCGGCGGCCAGGCCGGGTTGTCCGAGTCAGGCTTCGCCGAGGGCAGTATGCCGGCGTCGTTGGCCGCCTTGGCCCTCTTGAGTTGCCGGGTGAAGCTCCACAGCAACAACGCAGTGGCCGCGGCCAACCCCAGGAAGATCCCGAACGCCAGCCACCCTGCGACGACGTCCTCTTCCTCCGGGGCCTGGTCGACCGCGAGGAGCATCAGGGTGATCATGAGTCCAGTCTCTCAGAGTCTCCCGGCACCCACGGATCCGGCTCGATCCCGGCGAACAGATCGTCCTCCGGAACAGTCGAATCCACCAGCGAGGTGACCAGTTCGTAGTCTTCGGTGGGCCACACCTCGGCCTGGATCTGGCGGGGGATGGCAAACCAGAATCCGTCCGGGTCGATCTGGGTGGCGTGGGCCATCAGCGCTTGGTCGCGCACCCCGAAGTAGTCCGAGCAGGGGACTTTGGTGGTGACCCGGGCATCCCATTCCGGGTTGGGCTCCCAGTCCTTGAGTCGCTCCTCCCACGGCGAGTCCAGTCCGTGGGCGAGCGCCGCGTGGTGCAGCGCTTCGACCCGCAGGCGGCTGAAGGTGTGGTGGTAGTAGAGCTTCAGCGTTTGCCAGGCCGGGCCGAGTTCGGGGTGCCAGTCAGGGTCGGCCGCCTTCTCGAAGGCATAGACCGAGACCTCGTGGCACTTGATGTGGTCGGGGTGTGGGTAGCCACCGTTCTCGTCATAGGTGGTCAGCACGTGGGGCTTGACCTCGCGGATCAGCCTGACCAGGCCGACGGCGGCCTCCTCGACAGGCACCAGTGCGAAGCACCCGTCGGGCAGCGGAGGTTTGGGGTCACCTTCGGGCCAGCCGGAGTCGACGAAGCCCAGCCACTCCTGGGTCACCCCCAGGATCTGACGGGCCAGATCCATCTCCTCGACACGGATCCTGGAAATGTTCTCCAGCACCCCAGGCCGGTCCATCCGGGGATTGAGGATCGACCCCCGCTCGCCACCGGTGCAGGTCACGACGTGCACGTCGACGCCCTCAGCGACGTACTTGGCGGTCGACGCGGCGCCCTTGCTCGACTCGTCATCGGGGTGGGCGTGGACGTGCATGAGTCGCAGTCCAGACTTCGGCATCTCAGAAATCCTCGGGTGCAGGGCTGATAGGTCAGCGCGGACTGTTCTGACCGGGTGCGGTGCACCCGATCTTCTCCACCGAGGTGGCGCGCCGTTCGGTGCGGATGGTGACCGACTGGCCGCCGTCGATCGGGGTGAAGGACAAGTCACCGACCGGGGTGTGGTCCTCGGCATAGGCGCGCAGCAGACAGGTCGCCTCGACACCGTCAGCAAGGTCGACGTCCATCCGGGTGGTGACCGAGTGGTCGTCGAGAACCTCGAAACTGACCAGACCCGAGGTCACCTTGGGTCGAGTCTGGTCGGAGATGATGGTGACCAGCAGCAGCGCCAGCCCGACCACGACCGCGGCGGCGAGCCCGCCCACGACCCACCGGGACGCGGACGAGCCCGACCCATAACGGTCGGCCAGTCGTCGGTCGGTCTCGAGTGTCATCCAGAGAAGGGTACGGCGCTCAGCACCTGGACCTTCATGGTGCGTCCCGTCGGACCGGTGAACTCGACCGTCTCGCCCGCCTTGTGACCCATCAAGGCCTGCCCGATCGGGGCAGCCGGGCTGTAGACGTCGCCGTCGTAGAACGGCTTCATCTCGATCGAGGCGAGCAGGAAAGCTTCGGCCTCATCGTCGCCGTCGCCGTCGAACTTGTAGGTGACCACCTTGCCGGCCTCGACCAGCCCGTCGTCGGCCGGCTCGGCGGTGTCGGCACGCTGCAACACCGCTTGAAGTTGCTCGATCTCCCCGTTGAGGCGGGCCTGGGCGTCACGTGCAGCGTGATAGCCGCCGTTCTCCTTCAGGTCTCCCTCGTCGCGTGCGGCGCTGATCTCGGCAACGATCTCGGCCATCCGAGGACCCTTCATCTCCTCAAGCTCGACGCTGAGCTTGTCGAAGGCGGACTTGGTGAGCCAGATCGCAACATCGGTCGTCATAGTGGCGCTCCTGTCTGGGTGGTTGGAGCCGACCTCGCTCGCGATGCGGGAACGCACATCCGATCGCATTGGCTGCGGCGGGCGGGCGCGTCCTCCTCACGAACTCAGACGGCCCATCGGACGTCAGAAAAGACAAGCCTACCCGGATATGGCGTCTGTCTCAATCCACCCGAGCCCAATCCAGCCGCGTTACCGGAACTAGCCGAGGGCCGGGGTCAGGTCCGGACCCGGTAGCCGGCTCCGACCAAGCGGGACTCCACCTCGGCAGCGTGTTCGGGACCGCGGGTCTCCAGCTGCACCAACACCTCGACCTCTGCCAGATGCAGCCGAGCGGACGTGCGGGCGTGGGCGACGTCGACCACATTGGCACCAGCGTCGGCGATCAACCCGAGCAGACTCGCCAACCCCCCGGGCAGGTCGGGCAGGGTGACCCGCAAGGCGAGGTAGCGGCCGGCGGCCGCCATGCCGTGGGCGACCACCTTGCCGAGCAACAGCGGATCGAGGTTGCCCCCCGAGAGCACCACGCACACCGGACCTTCCCAACCCTCCGGGTCGTCGATCAACGCGGCCACCGCCGCAGCGCCGGCAGGTTCGGTGACGAGCTTGGCCCGCTCCACGACCTGCAGCAGCGCCTGGGACAGCGACTCCTCCGAGACCGTCCGAATCTCGTCGACATAGGCCCGCACCAACGGCAGAGTCAGGTCTCCGGGACGGCCGACCGCGATGCCGTCGGCCATGGTGCTCATTGAGTCCAGTCGAATCGGGGCGCCCGCAGCCAGGCTGGCAGGGAAGGCTGCGGCCTGCTCCGCCTGGACGCCGACGACCCGGATCGTCGGGTCGTGGGCCTTGATCACCCGGGCGACCCCGCCGATCAGACCGCCGCCACCGGTCGGCACCAACACGGTGCGCACATCGGGAATCTGCTCCAGAATCTCGACGCCGGCGCTCGACTGACCCTCGATGATGTCGGGGTGGTCGAAGGGGTGGATCAAGATGGCACCGGTCTGAGCGGCGAAGTCGCCGGCGAGGAGGAGACAGTCCTCCAGATAGCGGCCCTGCAGCACCACCCGCGCCCCGTAGGACTCGGTGGCCTCGACCTTGGGGATCGGAGCGCCTTCGGGCATGAACACCGTGCACTCGATGCCGAGTTGCTGTGCCGCAAGCGCGACACCTTGGGCGTGGTTACCGGCACTGGCCGCCACCACCCCTCGGGATCGCTCCTCAGCCGAGAGCCGGCTGATGCGGGTGAACGCCCCACGGATCTTGAAAGACCCGGTGCGCTGCAGGTTCTCGCACTTGAGCAGCACCGGCACCCCCAGACGTTCGCTGAGCCAGTGGGCGGCGATCACCGGGGTGACGACGGCAGGCGACTCGGGCACCCGCTCAGGCTACTTGGTTCGGCGAGTTCGGCTGTGGTACGCCGACCTATGCTGGAGGCATGTTCGGACGACCCAGAGAGCTCTTCCCCGAAGATCGGACCCTTCCCGGCCACGCGACCCAACTGTGGGACCTCCCCTCCCGACACCGGGTGCTGGGCACTGCCTTGGACGCAGACCCAGCCAACGGCACCGCGCCGGAGGGCTTCGAGGTGGCCTACTTCGGCCTGGGATGCTTCTGGGGTGCCGAGGAGATCTACTGGGCCAAGCCCGGGGTCTACACCACCTCGGTGGGCTACCAGGGCGGCACCTCGCCCTACCCCACCTATGAAGAGGTCTGTTCGGGCCGCACCAACCACACCGAGGCGATCAGGGTCGTCTTCGACCCCGCGGTGATCTCCTATGCCGACCTGGTCAAGACCTTCTTCGAGGTGCACGACCCGACCCAGGGAATGCGCCAGGGCAACGACATCGGCACTCAATACCGGTCGGCGATCTATGTCGCCACCCCCGAGCAAGAAGCCACCGCACGCGAGTTGGCCGACATCTACGGCGCAGAGTTGAAGCGCCGTGGGCTGGGTGAGATCACCACCGAGATCCGTCCGGTGCCGACCTACTACCCGGCCGAGCCGATGCACCAGCAGTATCTGGACCGGGTGCCGAACGGTTACCGTTGCCACGCCAACACCGGGGTCGCGTTCCCGGCTTGACCCGGCCGGGCAGCCTGGGGGTGACTCCCAGCGCACGTCGAGTGAAACATCTCACCCGCCGAACCGGAATGATCACAACCTGCCGGTCGCTGAAACGACCATGACCTCGATCTTCGAACCGCTCAAGGCTGGATCCTTCGACATGGCGAATCGGATGGTGATGGCTCCATTGACCCGCAACCGTGCGGCCGGCACCGTTCCGGGCGCATTGAACGCGGAGTACTACTCCCAACGCGCCACCGCCGGTCTCATCATCACCGAGGGCAGCCAACCGAGCGCTCGTGGTCAGGGTTACGTCGACACTCCGGGGTTCCACACCTCCGAGCAGCTGGCCGGCTGGAGCCGGGTCGCCGACGCAGTCCACGGCGCAGGCGGCCGGATCGTGGCCCAACTCATGCACGCAGGCCGAGCCGCGCACCCGCTCAACACCGGCGGTCACGAGGTCGTCGCCCCGAGCCCAGAGGCGGCGCCCGGGCAGATCTTCACCGCTGAAGGCATGTTGGACTTCCCGACGCCCCGCGCACTGGAGACCTCCGAGATCGCCGACGTGGTCGAGGAGTTCGTCACGGCGGCGAAGAACGCCGTCGCGGCGGGGCTGGACGGAGTCGAGGTTCACGGGGCCAACGGCTACCTCATTCACCAGTTCCTCGCGCCCGGCTCCAACCACCGCACCGACCAGTACGGCGGGACTCCCGAGAACCGGGCGCGCCTGGCCGTCGAAGTGACCACCGCGGTCGCCGAGGCGATCGGAGCCGACCGCGTCGGCATCCGGCTCTCTCCGGCCCACAACATCCAAGGCGCCACCGAGGAAGACCCCGCCGACCTCGAGGCGACCTATCGGGCTCTGCTGGCCGGTATCGCGCCGCTGAACCTTGCCTACCTCAGTGTGCTGGCCGACCCCCGACTGCCGCTGACCCGGCAACTTCGCGCCGACTTCGGCGGCGCGTTCCTCGCCAACGACGGCTTCGGGGTGGTCACCACCCACGAGCGCGCTCAAGCTTTCCTCGACGAAGACCTCGCAGATGCGGTGGTCATCGGGCGGCCGTTCCTGGCGAACCCGGATCTGGTGCACCGTTGGCAGACCGGCGCCGGCACCAACGAGCCGAACCCCGACACCTTCTACGGCGGCGGCGCCGAGGGCTACACCGACTCTTCGTTCCTGGCCTGAATCAGCCGACCCAGAACCCGCGCCCGGTGGACCAGTCCTCGTCACTGCCTGGTCCACCGGAACCGCGGCCACCAAGGTAGGAACCGACCACCGCAGCGCCCAGGTCATCGAGGTCTGGGCTGACCATCCGGCCGTCGACGCGGCGGGCCATCTGGTCGATGAACCGAGCCAGACCGGGGTCCTCACCGAGACGGAAGAAGGTCGTCTGCGCACCCAATCGGCGCGAATTGTCCAGTTCGGCGACGGTGGCCGAAACGGTGCGCATGCTGGGCGGGTAAGCGAAGTCGACCTCGCCCGAGGTCGACAGGTGCGCGGTCGGTTCACCGTCGGTGACGATCAGCAACACCGGTTGAGCGTTGGGCCGGCGGCGGAAGAACCGGTTGGCCAGCAAGAGGGCGTGATGAAGGTTGGTGCCCTTGTCCCAGCGTGCGTCCAAGCCGGTGAGTTCCTCGATTTTCATCGATTGGGCGTGACGGCCGAACGCGATCAACTCCAGTTCGTCGCCCCGGAACCGACTCTGGATCAAGGTGTGTAGCGCTAGCGCGGTCCGTTTCATCGGAACCCAGCGGCCGTCCATGGCCATCGAGAAACTGGTGTCGACCAGCAGCGCGACCGCGGCCTGGGTGCGCTGCTCGACCTCCACCACCTCGATGTCGGCCGGTCGGATCCTCAGTCCGGGGGTTCGTTCGCCGCGCACCATCGCGTTGGTCAGGGTCCGCGGCACATCCCACTGGCCAGTGTCGCCGAACTCCCATTCGCGGGTTCCTCCGGTCAGATCGCCGCTCGCGCCGGCGTTGCGGGTCTCGCGGCTGCCCTGACGTCCGTTCATCCTGATGGCGACGTCACGCAAGAGCGACTTGCCGAGTTGCCGCATCGCCTTCGGAGTCAACCGCAGGTCGCCGTCGCTGCCGCGTTCGAGTTGACCGGACTCGCGCAGCGCCTTCTCGATCTCCTGCAACCGGCGGGCATCGACGGCCGCCTGATCCCCCAACTGGCGGGCGACCGCGTCCAAGTCGATGTCGTCCATCCGGGCGCCGGCGTAGGCCTGGGAGAGCTGATCCATCAGGCCGTCCAGCTCGGCCAGTTCGGACAACATCCCGGCGCCTTCGCCCAGGCCGAGTCCCTCGGAGCCGTCGAACTGCTCCGATCCGGTCCAGTCCTCCCCCGGCCGCAGCGACTGGAGGTTGTCGTCCAACCGGGACAACTGGTCCATCAGCCCTGGCCCGCCGAACGCCTGCGCGGACAGCTCCATCAGTTCCTGACGCTGCTCGGGAGACATCGAGTTCAGCATCCGCTGGGCGGCCGCGGACCGACGGGCCAACACGTCCAGCAACTCATCGAGGTCTTGGGGCTGCTCGGGAAAGAACTCGCCGTGCTTGTCCATGAAGTCGGCGAAGTCTTGCTCGGTGTCCTCTCCCAGACGCCGCTTCTCCAGCAAGGAGTTGAGATCGGCGAGCATTTCGTTGACCGCTTCGCGGTCGGAGTCGGTGGCCCCCTCCAGGGCCTGTTTCATGCCGGAGAACCGCTGGTCGAGCAACTCGCGCCCCATCAGGTCCTTGATCTGGGCGAAGGCCTCCCGCGCGGCCGGGCTCTGCCAGTCGTAGTCACCCAGCTCGGAGACGGCTTGGGCGGTCGAGGTCGGCAGGTTGTCCATCCGCATCTCGCGGAACGCTCGATCGTCGTCGTCCATGAGGGCGTCGCGGGCCAGTTGTCTACGCTCCTCCAGCACGGCGGCGTCCAGCAGTTCCCGCACCTGCTGGAGCGTGCCGTCCAGGTTGTGCCGGCTCAGCATCTCGTTGCGGCGCTCGGCGATGCGGCGCGCCAGGTCGTCGAGACCCTGGCGGTCCGAGCCCCCGCGGCGCAGGAACTCGCGCATGGCCCGTTCGGGGCTGTAGCCGGCCATCACGTCCTCGCCGATGGCGTCCAGCGCCTCGGCTAGGTCGACCGGAGGAGCCAGCGGGTCTCCGCCGTCATACCGGGTATATCGACTCATTGCTCACCCGACTCATTTCTCACCCGACTCATTTCTCACCCGACTCGTTGCTCACCCGACTCGTTGCTCACCCGACTCGTTGCTCACCTGACTTGCTCACCCGTAGACGACGTCGGTCCCGTCGCTGTCCTTGCCGATCCGGCGAGCCAGGTAGAGGCCCTCCAAGACCAATTCGATGGCGCCGGCGCGTTCACCGTCATTGGTGGCGTCGAGCCGGTCACAGACCTCGTCATACAACTCCGACTCTCCCAGCACGGGAAGGCCAGCCAAGAAGTCTCGGGCCGCGACCTGTTCGCCGGTGGCGACGCTGGCCCCGTCCTCGATGGCGGCGACCAACACACCCAGGTCGAGGCCACGGAAGGTGCCTCGCACGGTCTCGGCGATGGAGGTGCGCAGCAGATGGGTGAGCACCTCTTCCTCGCGACCCTCCTCACCGGACTCGAACTCGATCTTCCCGGCGAGTACGTCGACAGCGGTGTGCAGATCCACCGGCCTGGCCACTGCTTCGGACTCACCCTGGCGGGTGGCACGGTGAAGAGCGGCCGCGGCGATGGTCTCGGCGCCGGCGATGGAGAACCGCGCCGAGACACCGGACCGCTGGTCCACGGCCGTGGATTCGCGCAGATGCCGGGTGAAGCGGGCGAGGATCTCGACCAGGTGGTCGGGCACCTCCGCGACCAGGTCGGCCTCCTGGCGGATCACCGCCACTTCGTCGACCAACTCGATCGGGTAGTGGGTTCTGATCTCGGCCCCGAACCTGTCCTTGAGCGGAGTGATGATGCGTCCACGGTTGGTGTAGTCCTCCGGGTTGGCGCTGGCCACCACCAGCACGTCCAGCGGCAGTCGCAGCACGTAGCCCCGGATCTGGATGTCCCGCTCCTCCATCACGTTGAGCATGGCGACCTGGATCCGCTCGGCAAGGTCGGGCAGTTCGTTGATCGCCACGATGCCTCGGTGACTGCGTGGAATCAGTCCGAAGTGGATGGTCTCCGGGTCGCCCAGGGCCCGGCCCTCGGCGACCTTCATCGGGTCGACGTCCCCGATCAGGTCCGCAACGCTGGTGTCCGGCGTAGCCAACTTCTCGGCGTACCGCTCGTCGCGGTGGCGCCAGGCGACCGGCAGTTCGTCACCGAGTTCGGCGGCCAGGCGAATCGATCTCGGCACGATCGGCTCGTAGGGGTGTTCACCCAGGTCGGATCCGGCGATCACCGGAGTCCATTCGTCCATCAGCGTCACCAGGGTGCGCAGCAACCGGGTCTTGCCCTGGCCTCGCTCGCCGAGCAGCACCACGTCGTGGCCAGCGATCAGGGCGCGCTCCAATTGCGGGACGACGGTGGCGTCCAGGCCGTGCAGCCCGGGCCAAGGGTTCTCACCGGCGGCCAGTTTGGCGAGCAGGTTGCCACGGATCTCGGCGCGCAGCGAGGTGGCCAGATGTCCGCTGGCGCGCAGTTCGCCCACCGTGGCGATGGTGGGAGCATCATTGAGGGGCACGGATTCACGCTACTTCGGATAGGCAAACGTCGGATAGGCAGACGTCGGATAGGCAGACGTCGGGACCTTCGGCCCTACCGCGTCGGTGTGGCGGGCGCAACAGTGGTGACATGACCACTGCACCCGAACTCTTCGACCTCACCCACGCCGAGTGTGCGGTGCTGTTGCGGGCCCATCGGGTGGGTCGGGTCGCGATCGGCACCCCGGTCGGTCCC
>JBPPMQ010000085.1:0-42888 GCA_051306135.1 Nocardioides sp.
CACTCAACGACCAACTGGTCCGACTCGGCGGTCGCCTGGAGTCCAGGTCACTGACCGCGCCCGGATACCGGATGATGCTGGTCCCCGGTCCGCTGCCCCGTCCCGGACTCATCGACGACGGCGCAGGTCCGTCCGGTGGGATCGACGTGGAACTGTGGAGTGTTCCGACCGGCCTGCTGGGCCACCTCGAGGCTCTTCCGCCGCTGTCGCTGGGCTCGGTGCGGCTGTCTGACGGGCAGCAGGTGATGGGCTTCGTCGCCGATCTGGACGAGGTGTCGGACGCCCAGGACATTTCGCTCCACGGGTCGTGGCGAACCTATCTGGAGCACGCCCGCTGACTCCTCGACCGCTGCTCCAGCCATCGATACGGCAGTGTTGACCCATGCACTACGTGGGCGTGGACCTGGCCTGGGGCGAGAAGAACCCGACCGGCATAGCTGTGCTCGACGACGCCGGGCACCTCCTCCACGTCGAAGCCGTGACCACCGACGACCAGATCCTGGCAGCGCTGGAGCCCTACACACACGACGCCTGCCTGGTCGCGATCGACGCCCCGCTCATCGTGAAGAACCCCACCGGCAACCGACCCTGCGAGGCCGACCTCAACAAGGACTTCGCCCGCTTCGACGCCGGTGCCCACCCCTCCAACACCGGCAAGCCCGAGTTCCGTGACGAACCTCGTGGCGCCCGCCTTGTGCAGCGACTCGGGCTGGACATGAACCCCCGGTCCGGTCGAACGCGCCGCGCGATCGAGGTCTACCCGCACCCCGCCACCGTCGCGTTGTTCCGCCTCGGGCGGATCCTGAAGTACAAGAACAAGCCCGGTCGGGACCTGGAGAGCTTGCGCGGCCAACTGCTCGCGCTGATCAAACTTCTCGAATCGCTCACGGTCGCCGACCCTCCGCTGGTTCTCGACGACCCGGAAGGCACCTGGCGGGCACTGCGCTCAGTGGTCGAACGAGCCGCCCGCAAGGCCGAACTGCGCACGGTGGAAGATCAGGTCGACGCCGTCGTGTGTGCCTATGTCGCCCTCTTCTCGGCCCGTCGCCCCGCCGACGTGACCACCTATGGGGACTTCGAACGCGGCTACATCCTCACTCCGACCCTGCCCGCCGACCTGGAGCCGAGCCTCCGGGTCAAGCGCACCGAATCCGCCTCGCCCGATCTTGGTGCCGTCATTCGGGACTACGCCGAAACCCATGCCGACCTGCAGCGCATCACCGACGGTTATGCCGACCTGGTCACCGACATCCTCGATGACGCCGGCATCAACTATCTGACCGTCAGTGGCCGGGCGAAGTCGGTCGCCTCGTTCGCCGCGAAGGCCGCCCGGATGGCCGGCGGCCAACTGGTCTACACCGACCCCGCGCGCGAGATCACCGACCAGATCGGATTGCGGGTCATCACCTACGTCGACGCCGACGTGCAGAACGTCGTCGACCTGCTCGCCGACCAAGTCACCGTCGACGACGACCGGGACTGGGGCCGCGAGACCGCCGCCGACGGCCGCTTCGGCTACGCCAGCCGCCACCTGCTCATCTCCATCGACCCAGACAGCGACATCGTGGCGCCCGACTCCCCATTGCGTGGCCGCCAGGCTCAGGTGCAGATTCGCACCGTGCTGCAACACGCGTGGGCTGAGTTCGAACACGACATCCGCTACAAGGGCGCCATCCCCGCCGAGCACGTCTCCGAGTTCGACCGCCGCTTCACCCTCGCCGCCGGACTCCTCGAGCTGGCCGACCGGGAGTTCTCCACCATCCGCGACAAACTGCGCGAAGGGATCGCCGACGCCGAACCCGACGACGAGCCGTTCGAGGACGACCCTCGCATCTCGCCGCGCGAACTGGCAGCGTTCCTCGCCGGCCAGTATGCCGACGCCGGCTGGTCGCGCACCGACCACTACGGCTGGATCGCCGACCTGGTGCTCGAACTCGGCATCACCTCCCTGCTCGAACTCGGTGAGGTGCTGCGCTCGGTCGACGACGCCGAGATCGCCGAGAGGATGGACTACCGCTACCCGCCGGGTGCGGTCCGTCGCCTCGACGACGCCCTGCTGTGGGCGCACGGCCAGCAATATGTCGACCTGCGCGGAAACGCCCACCGCGCCGACCTGCTCCAGAACCGGCTGGCTCGGATGGGCTCAGCCTGAGAGGTCGTCGGCGCCGACCGTCGCGCCCGGCCAGCCGTTCGCCTTCTCGTCGGCCAGTTGCCGACCGGCGATGTCGGCCGGACACGCGTCGGCTAGGTCGGACAGGTTGGCCAGATCTTGCTCGGACCATTCCCGCGGCTCGGTCGAGGCCGCACACAGCGCCCCGATGGTCTGCCCGTTGACGTCGCGCAGCGGTATGCCGGCATAGGCGATCAACCCCATCTCGGTGACCGCTTTGCTCTGCTTGACCAGCGGCACCTCGCGAGTGTCGTTGAAGACCAACGGTCGATCTCCCGCCACCACGAACCGGCACAGCGAAAACTCCAACGGTGTCTTGCGGGTCGATTGATATGGCTCCGCCACCCCGCTGGCCCCCGGAGTCCACTGGAGCCCGTCGTCGATGAGTGACACGGTGCTGGTCGGGACGCCCAGGGTGTTGCGCACCAGGCGGGCGTAGCGGTCGAACGAGCGGTCCTTGGTCCACTCGGCCTTCAGGTCGGTCATGGGGTCCTCCGGTCAATCGAGCCTGTAACCCAAACTACGTCATTACAGTGCGTCGTCATCCGAACGGACCCGGTCGGCAGGACCCGGTCGGCGGGGCAGCCCTTGTTTCGTCGGTTCCGGCGTGCTGAACTCCAAGAGTGACCAAACTCGGCTACCAGATCCCCAACTTCACCTATCCGGGCGTCGGTCCGGACACTCTCTTCGACGAGGTGGCCCGTCAGGCGATCGAGGCCGAGGCGTCCGGCTTCGACACGGTCCTGGTGATGGACCACTTCTACCAGCTGCCGTCGATCGGGCCGGCCGACAACTACATGCTGGAGTGCTACACGCTGCTGGCCGGGCTGGCCGGCGTCACCGACCGGGTGCGCCTCAGTGCCCTGGTCACCGGCAACACCTACCGCAACCCGGCGGTCCTCGCCAAGACCGTCTCCACCCTCGACGTGGTCAGCCGGGGCCGGGCACAGTTAGGCATCGGAGCCGGCTGGTACGAACTGGAGCACGAGTCGTTCGGCATCGAGTTCGGCACCTTCACCGAACGGTTCGAGAAACTCGAGGAGGCCCTCCAGATCATCCTGCCGATGCTGCGCGGCGAGAAGGTCTCCTTCTCCGGGAAGCACTACTCGACCCACGAGGCCTTCGCCTCCCCGGCACCGATCGGCCCGGTCCCCGTGCTCATCGGCGGAAGCGGTGAGAAGAAGACCTTGCGGATGGTGGCCCAGTATGCCGACGAGTCGAACCTGATCTGCGGACCCCACGAGGTGCCCCGCAAACTCGAGGCCCTGGCGGGCCACTGCGAGGCGCTGGGCCGGGACCGGTCCGAACTGACGGTGACCTACCAGCGTTCGGCGTGCGTTGCGCCCACCACGGCCGAAGCGGAGGCCGACCGCGACACCTACCTGCGCTCGATGGGCCTGGACCCGTCGTCGATGTCGGACGAGGAGGCCGCAGCCATGGAGGACCGGATCATTACCGGGGACCCGGACACGGTGGCCGAGCGGCTCTCGGCTGACCTGGTCGACGGCCTGGACGGGTTCACGATCAACCTTCCGGCGTCGGCGCACATCCCCGGGCGGGTCGAGTTGCTCGGCAGAGCGGTCGCTCCGCTGATCCGCTGAGCTGTTCAGGGTCATCACTCCTGGTTGCGCCCAGACCGGTGCTGCCCGACCTGATTGGCCCTGGTCGGGCCCGACCCTCGGCGTGCAAATCAGCGCGACCCGTCGGTGGCCGGCAGGTGCAGTCGTACGCCGGTCCAGGCGGGGGTGCCCGACGAGGCAACGATCTCCAAGCGTCCCCCGACCGACTCGGCGGTCGAGCGGGCGATGTCGAGACCCAGCCCACTCGAGCCTCGGTCGCTGCGTCCCCGGATCAGCGAGTTGACCGCAATCCCTGGCCCCTGGTCGAGGACGTCGAGGACCACCTCGTCGGGCTCGGCGTGGAGAACGATCCGCAGCGCCGTCCCCTCGGGGGTGTGGGCGATGACATTCTCGATCAATGCATCCACCACAGCGGCCAGATCCTCGCCGGTCAGCCGGGTCCAACACTCCTGCACCGGTATGTCGACACTGACCTGGCGGCCTTGGTCCTCGGCCAACGGCACCCAGAACGCGGAGCGCTCCCGGGTTATCGCGGCGGCGTCGGAGCGGGGGTGGGCCCCTTCGCGTTCGGAGCGTCTGGCGGCCCGGATCACCTGGGTCAGGGTGCGCTCCAGCTCGGCGACCGCAGCCTCGAGTTCGTCGCGGGTGGGGCCGGGGGGCATCGCCTCGGTCCACAACCGCACCGCCGTCAACGGAGTCCGCAACCGGTGGGACAGGTCAGCGGCGTCCTCGCGTTCGCGGGCGAGCAACTCATCGATGCGTTCGGCCAGCGCATTGAGCTCGAGGGCCACCCGGGACACCTCGGCAGGTCCGTCCACCGGGGCCCGGGCATGCAGGTCTCCGGAACTGAGACGCTCGGCGGTCCGGGCAGTCTGGGCCAGCGGTTTCACCAGTCGCCGGGTGGTGACCTCGGCGGCCGCTCCGGCCACCGCCAGCAGGGCCAGTCCGGCACCTGCAATGACCAGGTAGGCCCGGCGTACTCGGGTGTCGATCGAGGACTGGCTGACCTGGGCCACCGCGGTGGCTACGCCGCGTTCGTTGGAGGCGGTCAGGGTCACCGCCGGTCCCTGGTCGGCGCTGATGATCCTCGCCGGGGAGACCGTGCCGAAACGGTCGTCGTCATCGAAGTCCGACTGGTCGCTCGCCTCGGTCTGGGCGCCTTGGTCGGCCCTCACAGCGGCGTCCAGGTCTGGGTCCAGGTCCGCTCCGATGACAGTCCCTGCGTCGGTGACCAGACTGACGGCGGCGTGACTGCGGTTGTTGAGCCGAGCCAGATAGGCCGTCATGGTGGCGCTGTCGATGGAGTTGGTCGACCAGAAGTCGGCGGCGTTCTCGGCAAGTGCCTGCGCCTCGGTCTCGGCGTTCTCGACCACCGCGTTGCGGGTCATGATCGCCAACGGGACACCGGCCAGCGCCACCACCAGCAGCACCACTCCCAGCACCAGCACCAGGATGCGCGCCCGCATCGTCACCGGGCTGCTCCGGGGTCGACCAGTTTCACCCCGACGCCCCGAACGCTGATCAGGAATCGGGGTTCGGCGGCCGATTCCCCGAGTTTGCGCCGCAGCCAGGACAGGTGAACATCCACGGTGCGGTCGGCGCCGCCCCACGGCATCTGCCACACCTCGGTCAGCAGGCGTTGCTTGGTGATCACTTCGCCGCGATGCTGGATCAGCAGATGCAGCAGGTCGAACTCTTTGCGGCTCAGATCCACCGGCCGGCCGTCGACCTCCACACTGCGGCCCGTCGGGTCCAGCCGTAGTCCACCGGCGGTGAGCACCTGGTCGCCCTGGTCGCGTGCCTGGCTGCGTCGCAGCACTGCGCGAATCCGGGCGTCCATCTGGGCGGCCGAGAAGGGTTTGACCAGGTAGTCGTCGGCGCCGGCGTCCAGGATCCGGATGATCTCCCGCTCGTCGTCGCGGGCGGTGGAAATGATCACGGGTCCGGCGTTGAGCACCCGGATCAGGGCGAGCACGCTGGAACCGTCGATGTCGGGCAGGCCCAGGTCCAGCACGGTCACGTCAGGGTGGTGCTCGCTGATCGAGGCGATCGCCTCCCCACCGGTCGCCACGCTGGTCACGACATGGCCCGCGTCGCGCAGGCCGCGACTCAGCGCGGTTCGGATGGAGGAGTCGTCTTCGACCAGCAGCACGGCGACCATGAACCCACGCTAGGACCCGGAGGTGTCGGACCAGGCCGCCTTGGCTCCACTGTGCCCGATCCGGACCACCTGCACCATGGTGCCGACGCCGGCCAGCACCGCCAGCACGGCGACGGAAGCGACCCACACCTTGGCGACCCCGGGCCTGCGGCGCACCAGCCAGTGGGCCAGCGCGAACACGAACAGCAGCCCGGTGAAGATGAGCAACTGGTCGCCGAGTTCGGCGTGTTCACGCACAAGCTCGGTCACCGCCACCTGCTCCTCCAGATTCTCGCCGGAGGAGGTCGACAGCGGAGTCAGCACCAACCCCGCCAGGCTCACCAGCATCGGTAGCGGACCAGCCCACACTCGAACCCTGGTGGAGAGCACTGAGGCGATCACCAGCAGTGCTGCGAGCGGCACGATGACCACGGTGGCATGGACGATGAGGGGATGCAGCGGCAATCCACCGATCTCAGTGGGCATGGGCCGTCCTTCCAGCGGTTGCGGCCACCTCGCGGGCCGGGCTGGCCCCAGTGTGGATGGGTCGAGGTTGTGGTGGCCTCAACGGTTGATCAAGACCACCTCAAGCCTATCGATTCGTCCGGCTCGATTCGTCCGGCTCGATCATCCGATGCGAAACCCTCTCGGGCCAGCGCCTAGGCTGGGAGGGTGATTCTCGCTCCGCGGCTCTGGCTCGGACACCTGCTGGTGGTCCTCGCCGTCGCGGCTGCCACGGCACTTGGGCTGTGGCAGTTCGCCGCCTACCAGGCCCAGCAGGACGCCGAGGCACGCAACCTGATGGGCCGACCCGCCATCGCGTTCACCGACGTGATCGGGCCGGACGACCCGTTCCCTGGCACGGAGGTCGGACAACCGGTCACCCTGTCCGGCACGTGGATCCCGGATGGCACGGTCATCATCGACCGCGACGGTCGACGGTGGCTCGCCGAACCGCTGATGGTCGATTCCCCGACCGGGTCCGGGGACGGGTCCGCGCTCTACGTGGTCCTCGGCTCGCTGGCCTCCGATGATCCGGGTGCCGCCGCCATCGAGGACCAGGTGATGACTGGACGCAGCCCCGAGATCACCGGTTGGCTCCAGCCGCCCGAAGGCACCGGGGTGTATGACGACGACGCCAGCGACAACGTGCTGCCCCAGATGCGGATCGCCGACCTGGTCCAACAGGTCGACCTCGACCTCTACAGCGCCTTCGTCATCGCCCGAGAACCTCTCGGAACCGAGCCTGGGGTGCTGGCCGGCGTACATCCCGACCAACTGCCCAAGGCCGACTCCTCCACTGGCCTGCGCAATCTGATGTATGGCGTCGAGTGGTGGATCTTCGGTGCGTTCGCGATCTTCATCTGGTGGATGTGGGTCAAGGAGATGCTCGCTCCCCAGGATGAGGATGAGGCGCCTCGGACCGAGGAACGATCGCTCACCAGCGAAACGGTAGGCTCACAGCCGTGAGTCCCGATGTTGCTGGTGCCCTGACCCGCTACCGGATCATGGCCACCGTCGTCGGCGTGCTGTTGATCGTTCTGGTGTTGGTGGGGCTGCCGCTTCACTACGGCTACCTCGTCCACGACGAGGGCTGGCTGGCCAAAGACACCGGCGACGGCTACAAGATCGGCTCGGACATCTCGGCCTACCTCGGAGTCGCCCACGGCTGGCTCTACATGATCTTCCTCGCGACGGCCTTCTGGCTGTCCCGCAAAGCGAAGTGGGAGGTCGGGTTCACAGTCGTCACGCTGTTGTGTGGCACCATTCCCGTGCTGAGTTTCTGGGCCGAACGCCGTGCCACGGCGCTGACCCGGGGCCAGTTCCTGATCGATCCCGCCCAGCTCAACAACCCTGGCAACGATGCCAGCCCCACCACGGAGGTCACCCATGGCTGACAAAGCCATCCTGCACACCAACTTCGGCGACATCAACGTCGAGCTCTTCCCCAACCACGCCCCGGCGACGGTCGATAACTTCGCTGGCTTGGCAACCGGCGAGAAGGCCTACGACGCAGGCAACGGCAGGTCCGGCCCGTTCTACGACGGCCTGGGGTTCCACCGGGTGATCAAGGGGTTCATGATCCAGGGTGGCTGCCCGCTGGGCACCGGCACCGGCGGCCCGGGCTACACCTTCAAGGACGAGATCCACCCCGAGCTCGTCTTCGACAAGCCCTACCTGCTCGCGATGGCCAACGCCGGCCCGGGCACCAACGGCTCACAGTTCTTCATCACCGTCGGTGAGACCCCGTGGCTCAACCGTCTCCACACCATCTTCGGCGAGGTGTCCGACGACGAGTCCAAGGCCGTCGTGGACACCATCGCCACCACCAAGGTCGGTGCCATGGACCGCCCGGTGACCCCGGTGGTCATCGAGTCCCTCGAGATCGTCTGACCCACACTTGTCCGACCATCCCGCCGGTCCCGGCTGCTACCGGCACCCGGACCGCGAGACCCACATCTCCTGCCAACGGTGCGGGCGTCCCATCTGCCCGGACTGCATGCGAGATGCCGCCGTCGGGTTCCAGTGCCCTGAGTGCGTGGCAGAAGGAGCTCGGCAGACCCGGCAGGGCCGGCTCGCCTACGGTGGCCTGCGCAGCGACAACCCCCAGGCGACCTCGATTGCGCTGATCGCGGTCAATGTCGGCGTCTGGATCGCAGTGATGGCCGGCGGTGGCCGGGCCAGCCAACTGCTGGACTACCTCATGCTGCGCCCCACCGGCGTGTGTCTGGCGGACCGGTTCTGGTTCCCCAACGCCACCGAGTCGGCCTGCGGGCCCGCGGGCGGCACCTGGTATCCAGGCGTCGCCGACGGGGCACCTTGGCAGATGGTGACCTCGATGTTCACCCACGTCGAGGTCTGGCACATCGGGTTCAACATGCTCGCCCTGTGGGCCCTCGGCCCGCAATTGGAGATGATCCTGGGCCGGTGGCGGTTCGTGGTGCTCTACCTGGTGGCCGGGCTGGGCGGGTCGACGATGGTCTACCTGCTGGCCGATCCCCAGTCAGCCACCCTCGGCGCGTCGGGGGCGGTCTTCGGTCTGATGGGTGGCCTGTTGGTGGTGGCGCACAAGGTCGGCGGCAACTACCAGTCGATCCTGGGCTGGATCGCCGCCAACTTCGTGATCACCTTCGTTGTCTCCGGAATCTCCTGGCAAGGACACGTCGGTGGCTTCGTCACCGGAGCGGTGGTCGCCGGACTGTTGGTCTACGCCCCACGTGCGCGCCGTACTCAGGTTCAAGTCGCCGGGATGGTCGCGGTGATGGTCGTCCTGGCGGTGCTCGATGCAATGCGGACCGCTGCGCTGGCCTGATTCTGCTGCGGCTCGCGGCGCCCGGCCCCGTGTCACATGGGGGTGGCGTAATTGAACCGCACCGTGCCGACGTATGCCGGTGCCTCGATCTGCTCCGAGGAATACATCGTCCAGCCGATCGCGATGTCGGGGACCGTGGACTGGTAGCGGTAGCCCTGAACGTACTCGTCTGAATCCAGGGAGTTGATCATGGCTGTGGTCTCACCGACAGCCTCGATGACGAACGGCTGCGGATAAGGCACCCCGCCCAGGGTGATCGTCGACCCCTCGCACTTGATGCCGGTGGTCGACACGATGCGCTGGCCTTGGATGCTGACCGCCTGCGCTCCGCCGCGCCACAACGCGTTGACCACAGCCTGCACGTCCTGCTGGTGGACCACCAGCAGATTGGGGTCCTGCTCACTGGTGTCGGCGACGCTCTCGGGGGAGTCGGTCAAGGTGATCGTCAAACCGGTTCCGGAGACGGCCGTCAGTCCCGCGACGCTCTCCAGGGCGCGCGCCTGGCTGCGGTACTTGTGGATCTCGGAGTCCGGCACTGCGCCGGTCAGTTCGTCTACCTCGGCCTGCAACTGGGTGATCTGGTCCTGGATGCCTTGGTAGCGGTCGGTCTCGCTTCGCACGATGGTCGCCATATCGGAATAGCGACCCGCCCTGAGGTCGGTCCCATCGGCGTTCAGCCCGCTGATCACCAACAGCGCTCCGCACGCGCCGACGACTGCCGGTGTCCCCCAGCGCCACAGCTTGTGCTCCCTCACCTGGGATCCTTGCTCCACGGCGACTAAGGTTATCCCTTGGTTCAACCCAGCCGACCAGAACAGCCCCGAACAGCCCAGAACAGCCCCAGAATGGAGCCCTGATGAAGTTCAAGAAGTCGACGCCGTGGCTCGACGGTGACCGCGCGCCGATCTTCACGATCCGTTTCCTGATCGCCCTGCTGCTGTTGATCGCGGGGATCGCATGGATCGCGTTCTACTACGTCGGCGTACGCCCGGAGGACTTCGCTGAGCCCACCGGTCCCGGGTTCATGGGGGATCTGGGCAACTGGAACTACCTCATCGGGTTCGGCGCGATCTATCTCGGTCTGGTTGTGGCCGCACACCCGTCGACTCCGCTCGGGCGTGGCCGCGGTGTCGTGGTCGGCATGCTCGGCTGCTTCCTGGTTGGGTTGGTCTGGATCTGCACCTTCTACATCTTTGCCGACGACCTGTCACCACTGTGGGTCTTCGATGACCTCGGGCAGCGGAACCTGTTGGTCGGCATCGGGTTCATGGCCGTCGGGTTCACCTACGCCACCCGGTGGGAATGACACCGGTGTAGTTATCCCCCGGGTATTCCACAGCTGTGCATAAACAACCCGCCGAGTCGGCGTACATGTACGCCGACTCGGCGGGTTGTTTGCGCCGACTCGGCGCGGTTGGCTCAGGAGACTGTGACCGTGATGGTGGCCGTGTCCGTCTTCCCGTTCTCGTCGGCGATCTGATAGGTCACCGGTGCCGTGGTGCCGACGTAGCCGTCGGCCGGGACGAACCGGACTGCACCGTTGCCCTTGACCAGCCAGTTGCCCTCGGCGGTCTGCACCAGGCTGGTGGCACTGCCGAAGGAGTCCAGGAGCACCAGTTGCGACTTGTCGAGCTTCACGTCGTCGGCGGCGGTGTCGTTGTCGAGCACCTTGATGTTGATGCCCTGACCGGCGAAGGTCTGGGCAGTGTCGTCGTTGGCCGTCGGTCCCGCAACATAGGTGGAATAGGTCAACAGCACCTGGCTGCCCTGGGCGAGTGTGGTGCCGGCGTCGGGGAACTGCGAGGTGACCTGACCGTAGGGCACGTCGGAGGCGTTCGGGTCCTCCTGGACCTTGACAGTGAAACCTTGGTCCTCGATCGCCTGCTGAGCGGCGTCGATGTCCATGCCGACCACGCTCTCCAGCGGGGTCGGACCCTCAGAGACTGACAGGGTGACGGTGTCACCCACGTTGACAGTCTCTCCGGCAGCCGGGTCGGAGGAGACCACCGTGCCCGAGGGCTGATCGGACTCGACCTGGACCGTGTCCCACTTCAGATCGGCGTCGTTGAGCGCCTTTCGGGCGTCCTTGAGCATCTTGCCCTGAAGGATCGGCACCATGGTGGTCGGCTTGCCGCTGGAGACGTAGAGGGTGATCTCGGTGCCGTCCTCCACAAACTCACCTGCCGGCGGATCGGTTTCGATGACCCTTCC
Organism: Nocardioides sp.; assembly: GCA_051306135.1. GTDB lineage: Bacteria > Actinomycetota > Actinomycetes > Propionibacteriales > Nocardioidaceae > Nocardioides. Next base: position 11,415 of record JBPPMQ010000085.1, read on the forward strand.
GGCGGCGATCGTGTCGGACTCGGTCAGCACCCGCTCGGGGTTGACCGTCAGATTCGCGTCCAACAGCACCTGCTGGGCGTTGTCCTCCTTCATCTTCGACACGTCGGGGATCGAGACCCTCTCGGGGGCGGACTCGAACAACCTGGGCATGAAGATGATGGCCGCGGCGATCAGCGCCAACAACAACAGTGCCAGCCCGATCACCAGCGGAGTGTTGGAGCGGGACTCCTCGTCGTCGTCATACTCATCCTCGACCGGCGCCGGGACCGGGGCGACCACCTGGGTCCGCTGGGTCTCCGGCGCCGGCATCGCAGCGGCTTTGACCGGCCGACCGGACAGGTACTGCTCGATGTCGGCCCGCATCGCGGCAGCCGACTGATAACGATCCTCCACTCGTTTGGCCAGAGCCTTCATCACGATCGGGTCCAACTCCGGCGGCAGCGAGGAGTCCACCTGGGACGGCGGCACCGGGTTCTCCCGCACGTGCTGGTAGGCGACTGCCACCGGGGAGTCACCGACGAACGGGGGACGACCGGTCAGCAGCTCGTACAACACGCAGCCGGCCGAATAGACGTCGGAACGGGAGTCGACCTGTTCGCCTCGGGCCTGCTCGGGGGACAGATACTGAGCAGTGCCGACCACAGCGGCGGTTTGGGTCATGGTCGAGGCGGCGTCGCTCATCGCGCGGGCGATGCCGAAGTCCATCACCTTCACCTCACCCGCGGGGGTGAGCATGATGTTGCCCGGCTTGATGTCGCGATGGATGATCCCGGCTCGGTGGCTGTAATCCAGGGCCGAGAGCACACCGGAGGTGATCTCCAGGGCACGCTCCGGCAGGATCTTGCGGCCCTCACGCAGGATATCGCGCAGTGTGCGACCCGAGACGTACTCCATCACGATGTAGGGCGTGGTCACCCCGTTCGGACGGGGCTCCTCGCCAGTGTCATAGACCGCGACGATGGTCGGGTGGTTCAACGACGCCGAGGACTGAGCCTCACGTCGGAACCTCGCCTGGAAGGTCGAGTCGGCTGCTAGATCCGAGCGCAACCGCTTCACCGCCACGATTCGGCCCAAGCGCGTGTCGACTCCCTTGCGTACCTCGGCCATGCCGCCACGTCCAAGCGTCTCGGCCAGTTCGTAGCGGTCGCCGATGATATCCGGGTCGTTGCTGGTCATGGACCTTCCCTTTCCTGCCGGTTCAACCAGCCATGGGTGCTGAAAGAGGGTACGCCGATCCGACCGGCAGTGGCCGATGGCGTGTCGGTGCTCGCATCCGAGGTTGCGGCGGTGTCGGTCGTGGGGCCGGGCGCAGTCGGCGTCAAGGTGGCCGACGACGCGGGTGCCGACGTCGTCGGTGGTGCCGACGTGGTCGGTGGTGCCGACGTGGTCGGTGGTGCCGAGGTGGTCGGTGGTGCCGAGGTGGTCGGAGCACTGGAACTGGTCGTGGCGGTCGTCGGTGCGCTTGTGGACGCCGAGGCCGTCGGCGCCGACTGGGTCGCGCTCGGTGACGGCGTCGCCGACCTCGAGGTCGTCGGGATGGTCGGGTCCTCGATCCCGTCACTGCCGCGACTGGCCAGCACCGCAACACCGAGCGCCACGATCATCAGTGCCACCACTAGGACGACCACGATCCACCAAGCCTTGGATTGGTGGGCCTCGGTCGGCTCCCGGTGGCTGAGCGGGGTCGGTGCGATCCGGACCGTCTCCGGCTCGGAAGGCACCGGCGGCGGCACCAGCCCGGACCGGAGCGCCGAAGCGAAGGCTGCCCCGTCGGCATACCGATCGGTGGGCTTCTTGGCCATCGCCTTGCGCACGATGCCGGCGAGATCGGCTGGGATGGTGTCGGGCAACTCTGGCACCGGTTCGCGCAGGTGGGCCAGCGCCGTCAGCACCGGGGTGTCCCCCTGGAACGGCCGGGACCCCGTCAGACACTCGAAGGCCACCACGCCGAGTGCGTAGACGTCGGAAGCAGGGGTCGTCTTCTCCCCGCGAGCTTGCTCGGGAGACAGATACTGCGGGGTGCCCATCACCTGGCCGGTCCCGGTCAACGCCGCCGCCGAGGCCGCCCGTGCGATGCCGAAGTCGGTGAGTTTCACCGTCCGGTCGGGGGTGACCAGGATATTGCCCGGCTTCACATCTCGGTGCACAACACCTTGAGCGTGTGCTGCGCCGAGCCCATCACCGACCTGGGTCAGCAGCGCTCGAACCGCCTCCGGGTCCAGGGCGACCCCTGGGGTCAACAGCGCCGACAGCGGCTGGCCCTCGACCAGTTCCATCACCAGCCACGGGGCGGGGCTACCGTCGGCAGATCGGGTCATCGACTCCCCGACGTCATAGACCGCTGCCACGCTGGGATGCTGGATCGTGCCGGCGGCCCTGGCCTCGGTCTCGAACCGACTACGGAAGACAGGGTCGTGGGCGAACTCGGTGCGCAGCAGTTTGATCGCAACTGGCCGGTTCAGCAGGGTGTCCGTGCCGCGCCAGACCTCGCCCATGCCGCCGGTGGCGATGGGTCGGTCCAGGCGGTAGCGCTGGTTGTCATCGGCGAACGTGCTCATCCCAACACCGCCTCCATGACAGCCTTCGCGATCGGGCCCGCGACCCGGCCGCCGGCGATCTCTCCGGACGCGATGTCAGCCGTCTGCACCATCACTGCGACGGCAACCCGCGGGTTGTCGGCCGGGGCGAAGGCGGTGAACCACGCATAGGGACCTTCGGAGTCCTTGCCGGACTGGGCGGTCCCGGTCTTGCCGGCCACCTTGATACCCGGGATCGCGCCGGTGTACGCCGTCCCGGTGTTGACCGTGTCGACCATCAGCTGGGTGAGGATCTCGGCGGTGTCGGCCGAGATCGCATTGTCGTCGGTCAGCGGCTGGGGTTCGGTGCGGTCCAATACGTCGGCGTCGGCGGAGGCGATCGAGTCGACCAGGTAGGGCGTCATCACCTGGCCGTCGTTGGCGATCCCGGCGGCCACCATCGCCATCTGCAACGCAGTGGCGCGGTCCTCGTACTGGCCGATGCCGCTCATTCCCGTCTGCGGGACGTTGAGTTTGGACGGGAAGGTCGATTCGGCGGCGTTGACACCGAGATCATTGACGAAGTCGTTGTTGAACCCGAAGGCCTCGGCCTGTTTGCGCAGGTTCTTGGAGCCGACCTCGATCGCCAGTTGCGCGAAGGTGGTGTTGCAGGAACGAGCCATCGCCACCGAGAAGCTGACCGTGTCCGGGGCGCAGTAGGAACTGCCCTCGTTCTCGATCAGCCCGCCGCCACCGGTGGTCTGCGGCAGTTGATAGCTGTAGCCGGCCGGCACCTGGGAGTCGTAGACGTAGCCCTCGTTCTCGATCGCCGCAGCGGCGGTGACCAACTTGAACGTCGAGCCCGGCGCCAGGGGCAGACCGGCGGCCCGGTTGACCAGCGGCTGGAGGGGGTCGGCGTTCAAATCCTCGTAGGCCTTCTGGTTCTCGGCAGTGTCGTGGGTGGACAGGTTGTTGGGGTCGAAACTGGGCGTCGAGGCCATCGCCAGGATCCGTCCGGTGGACGGCTCGATCGCGACCACACCGCCCTGACGAACGCCGTAGGGGCTGGTGGTCAGCGCCTCGTAGGCGGCGGTCTGGGCTTGGGCGTCGATGGTCAAGGTGACGTCCCCCCCGGCCACACCCTTGTTGTTGATCAGATCCATCAGCCGGGTCACGAAGAGCCGGTCGTCGTCGCCGGAGAGCACCGAGTTCTCTGCTCGCTCCAACCCCGAGGTGGCGTTGCCGTAACCGAACCACCCCGTCATGTGGGCGTACTGGTACGGCCTTGAATAGAGCCGCTGGAACTTGTACTGGTCCTCGGACGGCACCGACTCGGCGACCGGCGTACGGCCGACCAGAATGGCACCTCTCTCGCGGGAGAACTGCTCGTTCATCACCCGCACGTTCTCGGGGCGCGCGTTGTAATAGTCGGCCTTCCAATACTGCACATAGGTCACATTGACCATCAGCACCAGGATCAACATCAGGCAGAAGATGGAGACCATCCGAATCGGCTTGTTCATGCCCATGGGCCGCCACCCCACGTCATAGCGAGATCACCTGGGTGGTCTCCTCCGGTTGCGGCTGGGTCAGGTCGGGCAGCGGACGCCGGGCGACGTCGGAGATGCGCAGAATGAGAGCGATGATCACCCAGTTGGCCACCAGGCTCGAACCGCCGTAGGCCAGGAACGGAGTGGTCAGACCGGTCAGCGGGATCAGGTGGGTCACTCCTCCGACCACGACGAACACCTGCAGCGCCAGCGAGGTGGCCAAGCCGGCGGCCATCAACTTGCCGAACCCGTCGCGCGAGATCAGCGCCGCCCGCAGACCTCGCTCAACGATGAGCACATAGATCAACAGCACCGCGATCATCGCGGTCAGTCCGAGTTCCTCACCGATCGCGGCAACGATGAAGTCGGACTCGGCGTGCGAAATCAGCCACGGCGACCCGTCACCCAGACCTCGGCCCAACAAGCCGCCCCAACTCATTCCGAACAGCGCCTCGATCGGCTGGCGAGCCAGATCGTCGGTACCGTCGCCGTAGTGCGACCACGGGTTCAACCAGATGTCGACCCGGCTGCCGACCCGGGGCACGAACAGGTAGGCGGCATACGCACCGGCCACGAACAGCACTCCGCCGACCACCAGCCAACCGGCGCGCTCGGTGGCTACGTAGAGCATGATCACGAACAACCCGAAGAAGAGCAGGCTCGAGCCGAGGTCCCGCTGGAAGATCAAGATCCCCAGGCTGATCAGCCACATCGCCACGATCGGACCTAGGTCGCGGCCGCGGGGCAGGTCGATGAACAGCATTCGGCGGCCGGCCAGAGCCAGTGCGTCGCGGTGCAGCACCAGATAGCCGGCGAAGCAGATCACCAGCAGCACCTTGGCGATCTCGCCCGGCTGGAAGCTCAGCCCTCCCACGCCGATCCAGATGTTGGCGCCGTTGATCTCCCGGCCGACGCCTGGCACCAACGGCAACAGCAACAACGTCAGCGCTGCCAGACCGGAGGTGTAGGTGAATCGTTGCAACACTCGGTGGTCGCGGATCCAGATCAGGGTGGCTGCGAACAATGCCACCGCGACGGTGGACCACATCAACTGTTTGGCGGCGAGGTCGCGATCGCCCGCAGCCAAGTCCAGGCGGTGTATGACGGCCAAACCGACACCGTTGAGGGCCACCACCAGCGGCAACAGCACCGGGTCGGCATACGGGGCGACCAGACGGACCACCACGTGAGCACCCAGCGCCAGCGCCGCCAACCATCCGCCGTAGGTGAGGATGTCAGCCGGGACCTCACCCTCCACGCCGGCTCCGACAGCCGCGTAGGCGCCGATCCCGATGGCAAGAGCGATCAGCAACAGCATCAACTCGGCGCCGCGACGGCTGCGGTAGGTGAGGCCGTTCACGGGGTGTCACCACCGGGGTTGTTCCCGGTGCCGTCATCGGTGGTGTTCTCGGTCTGCTGGGCCAGAGTGCGGATCTGCTCCTCGGCGGCTTCGAGGCTGCTGGCCGCAATGCCCTCGGTGACCCGAGACTGGTCGTAGCCGCTCAGGTCGTCGACCTGCACATCACTGGTCTCGAACGCGGTGGCCAGGCTGACGCCCACCACCGAGGTGTTGATGCCCCGGAAGATCGTCACGTGGCCGTCCTGCTCGCCCACGAAGTACTGGCTGCGGGTCCAGGTGACTCCGGCCGCCGCCGCGACCCAGATGATGCCGGCCAACATCGCCACCACCAGCAGCCGCCGCATCAACACGAAGCGACGGGGTGGTTGAGGCGCGTACCGCAGGTTCTCGGGGTCGAGCGGGTCGTTCGGAATGACGCCGGGCCGCAGTTCGTCGGGGATCTCGTCGGGGATCGGCGGCAGTTCTCCGGTGTCGCCGGAACGGTGCCCTCGGAAGAGACCGGTGCGGCTGGCAGGGCGACGGCGGCTCAGCTCGCCGGCGGCACCAACCAGCATCGGTTCGGTGGCGGCGCCGGGTCGCTCCTGGCTGACCACGTCGGCAACCACGCAGGTGACGTTGTCGGTCGCGCCCGCTTCGAGGCTGGCCCGGATCAACTCGACCGCGGCGAAGTCGACCGAGGCCGTGGACAGCACGTCGGCCAATCGGGCGTCGCTCAACGCTCCGCTGACTCCGTCGCTGCACAGCAGCAGTCGGTCTCCCTCGACCAGTTCGACCAGGAACAGGTCGGGCTCGGCGTCTCGGGAGCCGTCGATGGCGTTGAGGATCAGATTGCGGTGCGGGTGAGTGCGAGCCTCTTCCTCGGTGATCCTGCCCTCGTCGACCAAGGTCTGCACGAAGGTGTGGTCGTGGGTCAGTTGGCTCAGTTCGCCGTCGCGAAGCAGGTAGGCGCGGCTGTCTCCGACATGGCCCATCGCGACCCGGTTGCCGTCGAACAACGCAACCGTTGCGGTGGTCGACGTGCCGGTGATGTCGGGGTCGTAGGCGACCAGGGTGGCGATCTTCTCGTGGGCGTCCCTCAGCGCAGCCGCGACGGCCGTGATCAGCGCCTGAGACTCCGAACTCGGCGGCTGTCTGTCCAGGCGACGCAGGGCGTTGACGGCGGTGCTGGAAGCCAGGTCGCCCCGCGCCGCGCCGCCGACGCCGTCGCAGACCGTCAGCAGCCAGGGACCGGCGTAGGCCGAGTCCTGGTTGTCTTTGCGATACCGCCCTAGGTCGGAGATCGCGCTGTAGTCGAGCTTCACTTGCGCAACTCCAGGACGGTCTTGCCGATCCTGACCTGTGTTCCCAACTGAAGCGCGGTGGGCTGGTTGAGCCGGATCGAGCCGATATAGGTGCCGTTGGTCGACCCGAGGTCTTCGACGTACCACTGGTCTTCGGCCGAGGCGACGATACGGGCGTGCCGAGTGGAGACGTAGTCGTCGTCGAGGCGGATCGCCGCGTCGTTGCCGCGACCGATGATGATCGGGGCCTGGGATAGCGGGGCACTGATGCCTGGGTTCGACCCCTCGACCACGACCACCTGGGTCGGCGCCCCCCGACGCGGCCTGGAGGCCTTGGTCCTCTTGGCCTTGGTCGGCTTCGAGACCGGCTCGGTGACTCGGGCGCCGAACAGGTCGGAGCGGATCACCGAGATGGCTGCGAGGACGAAGATCCACAGGATGGCCAGATAGGCGATCCTGATCAGGAACAAGGTGAGCTCAGACACCCGACTCCTCGACCGACTCCACGACCAAACGCAGGGTCATGGTGGTGGAGCCGATCTTGACGGTGGAACCATCGCGGAGCGTGGCTCGGGGCGTCTTGGCGCCGTCGACCAGCATGCCGTTGGTCGACCCCAGGTCGACGGCTTCGACCACGGTGCTCTGGGCGGTGTGGCGGGTGTGGAACTCGATGTGGCGCCGACTCACCCCCGGGTCGTTGATCCGGATGTCGGCCTCGCTGCCGCGTCCCACCACGGTGATGGGCGCGTGCAACGGGTTGTGGGTTCCGTTGACGTCGACATACGCCATCGCGCGCCGGGTCTGGGTGGCGGTGGCGGTGCCTTCGACCCGTGCCTGAGCCTGGGACCTGATCCGGAAGCGACCGGTGGTCAGGTCTTCGGCGGGTTCCAGCGCGATGCGGATCGGGCCGGGGAAGACGTAGGACTGGTTGTCGGCGTGGTCTTGGAGTTGGCGGCTCAGGTCGTCGACCAGGGCCGAATCCATCGGCGCAAGGCGGTCCAGGTCGGTCTCGGAGAGTTCGACATGGAAGTCGTTGGGCACCATCCGCCGGTCTCGGGAGAGGATCTGGGCGCTGTTGTCACACTCGCGCTGCAAAGCCGCGGCGATCTCGACCGGTTGCACGGCTGAACGGAACGCGCGAGCGAAGGCACCGGAGATCATGGACTCCAACTTCTGTTCGAACTTGGCCAGCATCTCCCCTCCTTCGCGGGTGCTCGCGCACATCGCCGGTGATGTGCAGTCGGTCGATCGTATCGGGCCGGTGGTGCTTCACCGTGAACGTGCGAGTCCTCCCCCGCCGTCGCAACGGCGGATTTGCCGGTGAATTTCGCATTTTGACCGGCAATTTGACCGTTGCGTGGGCTGGCGGCCGGTCAGGCTGGGAAGTCGCCGGCCTCGGCGCGGAGGTCTCGGAGAAGCTGGTATGTCTGTTCCTGTCGGTCGCGGTCCAGTCCCTGGACGGCGAAGTCGAGGGCTGTCAGGGCTGCGGTCGCCTGGTCGACGACCCGCTCGCCCACGGTGGTGAGACTGGCCAAGGTACGTCGACGGTCGTGGGCGTCCGGGGTGCGGGCCACCATGCCCTGCGCCTCGAGTCGGTCGATCAGGTTGGTCACCGAGGTCGGGTGCACCATCAACCGCTCGCCGATCTTGGACAACGGCAGTTGACCGGACCGGCTGAACCGCAGCAGCACCAGCACCTCATAGCGGGCGAAGGTCAGTCCGAAGGGTTTCAGTGCGCCGTCGAGGGTTGCGATCATCAACTGCTGGACGCGCATCACCGAGGTCGCCAGTCGCATGGCGGTCGATTCGCCGAAGTGCTCTTCCCATAACTCGCCGGCGCGAGCGATCGGATCGAAGGGGAGAGTAGCCATGGAGGAACCATAGCCGCTTGGCTCAGATAGTTTGAGGTCCTACTATTGGATCACCGAGCAAACTGGAGGACCGATGCCCACCCTGCACCAGCCGAGGAACCCGGTGCGGTTCGTGACCGCGGCCGCCCTTTTCGACGGCCACGACGCGGCCATCAACATCATGCGGCGGATCCTGCAGTCCCAGGGCTGCGAGGTGATCCATCTGGGCCACAATCGGTCGGTGCGCGAGATCGTCGACGCGGTCGTGGAAGAGGACGCTCAGGGGGTGGCCGTCTCCTCCTACCAGGGCGGCCACGTCGAGTTCTTCGAGTATCTCGCCGCCAGCCTGGCCGAGCGCGGTGCCGGCCACGTGCGCATCTTCGGCGGCGGTGGTGGGGTGATCGTCGCCGAGGAGATCACCCGGCTTCGCGACGCCGGCGTCACGATCTTCTCCCCCGAGGACGGCCAACGGCTCGGCCTGCCCGGCATGATCAACCGGCTGGTTGAAGCATGTGACGTCTCGCTCTGGGAAGCCTCACCGGTCTCGGCCGAGGCCGTGCTGGCCGGTGACCGCGCCGCGATCGCGCGGGCCATCACCGGCGCCGAAATCGGCGTGGTGCTGCCGGAACTGAGCGCGGCCGCGGCCGCGCGCACGGTCCCAGTCCTCGGCATCACCGGCACCGGCGGCTCCGGCAAGTCCTCCCTCACCGACGAACTGGTCCGCAGGCTCCGCGTCGACCAGGAGGACAAGGTCCAGGTCGCGGTGGTCGCCATCGACCCAAGTCGGCGCCGTGGCGGCGGCGCCCTGCTCGGCGACCGGATCCGGATGAACGCCTTGGATGGCGACCGCATCTTCTTCCGCTCTCTGGCCACCCGCGGAGCCCACGAACTCCCCGATTCGTTGCCGGCGGTGCTTGACGTGCTCAAGGCTGGCGGGTTCGACCTCATCGTGGTCGAGACCCCCGGCATCGGTCAGGGTGATGCCGGGCTGCTGCCGTATGTCGACACGTCGCTGTATGTCATGACGCCGGAGTTCGGCGCGGCCTCACAGTTGGAGAAGATCGACATGCTCGACTTCGCAGACATGGTCGCGATCAATAAGTTCGAACGTCGCGGAGCGCCCGACGCGTTGCGCGATGTGGGCCGTCAACTGGTGCGCAACCGAGAGGCGTTCGGTGCCCGCCCCGAGGAGATGCCGGTCTTCGGTACGTCGGCGGCGACGTTCAACGACGACGGAGTCACCGCGCTCTACTTCGCGGTGCGCGACCTGCTCGGCACCAAAGGATTGCCCCTGTCGGCCGGCGTACTGGCTCCGGTGGCGACCAGATTCTCCACCCGGATCGCGCAGGTGTTGCCGGCGAGCCGGGTGCGCTATTTGGCCGAGATCGCGGACAGGGTCCGCGACTTCCATGCCGACACCGAGACCGCTGCGCGGGCAGCGAGCCGCGCCCAACGGACCCGTGCTGTCGCGGCCGAGCTCCCCGAGGACACCGCGTTGGCGGGCCTGCTCAGCGAGGCGGAGGCGGGCGTACCAGGATGGGCGCGGGAGGCTGTCGACACCTGGCCCGAGGTCGTCGCGAGCTATGGCGGCATCCGGGAGTCGTTGTCGGGCAACCCGATCAACAAGGTCGCGGTGCCGCGCCTGCACGACCATGGCGACCTGGTGCGGTTCGTCCGACGCGAGAATCTGCCGGGTCGGTTCCCGTTCACGGCTGGGGTTTTCGCGTTCCGGCGCGAAAACGAGGACCCGGCTCGGATGTTCGCCGGGGAGGGCGACCCGTTCCGCACCAACCGGCGTTTCAAGCTGCTCAGCGAAGGCCAGCCGGCGACGCGGCTCTCGACCGCGTTCGACTCGGTGACGCTCTATGGCCGTGACCCCGATGAGCGGCCCGACATCTATGGCAAGGTCGGCACCTCGGGAGTTTCGGTTGCGACGCTGGACGACATGGAGGCGCTCTACGACGGCTTCGACCTGCTCGACCCTTCCACCTCGGTGTCGATGACCATCAACGGCCCAGCGCCGACGGTGTTGGCCTTCTTCCTCAATACCGTGCTGGACCAGGCCGCCGAGCGGGGCATCGACCCGGCTGAGGCGCTGGCGCGGGTGCGTGGCACCGTGCAGGCCGACATCCTCAAGGAGGACCAGGGCCAGAACACCTGCCTGTTCTCCACCGAGTTCTCGTTGCGCTGCATGGCTGACATTCAGGAATGGTTCATCGAGCATCGAGTGCGCAACTTCTACTCGGTGTCGATCTCTGGCTATCACATCGCCGAGGCGGGGGCGAACCCCATCAGCCAACTCGCCTTCACGCTGGCCAACGGATTCACCTACGTGGAGTCCTATCTGGCCCGCGGGATGGACATCGACGACTTCGCGCCGAACTTGTCGTTCTTCTTCTCCAATGGGATGGATCCGGAGTATTCGGTGATCGGGCGGGTGGCGCGCCGGATCTGGGCGGTGGCGATGCGGGACAAGTACGGCGCGAACGAGCGCAGCCAGAAGCTGAAGTACCACGTGCAGACCTCCGGCCGGTCACTGCATGCCCAGGAGATGGACTTCAACGACATCCGCACCACGCTGCAGGCGCTGACCGCGATCTATGACAACGCCAACAGTCTGCACACCAACGCCTTCGACGAAGCGGTCACCACACCGTCGGCGGAGTCGGTACGCCGGGCGTTGGCGATCCAACTGATCATCAACCGCGAGTGGGGCCTGGCGATGAACGAGAACCCGCTGCAGGGAGCGTTCATCATCGACGAGTTGACCGACCTGGTGGAGCAGGCCGTGCTGAAGGAGTTCGACGCCATCTCGGAGCGCGGTGGGGTGCTCGGGGCGATGGAGACCGGCTACCAGCGCGGCAGGATCCAGGACGAGTCGATGCTCTACGAGCAGCGCAAGCACGACGGCACGCTCCCGATCATCGGCGTGAACACCTTCCTCAACCCCAACGCCGAAGCGGGCCGTGGTCCGCTGGAGTTGGCTCGGGCCACCGAGGAGGAGAAGGCGTCTCAGTTGCAGCGGGTGCGGTCTTTCCAGCAGGCTCACGCGGTCGAAGCAGCTGACGCCCTGGCCCGGCTCAAGCAGGCGGCTGCGGCCGGCGAGAACACCTTCGCGGTGCTCATGGAGGCTGCTCGGGTGTGCAGTCTGGGTCAGATCACCGAGGCGTTCTTCGAGGTCGGTGGGGCTTACCGACGCAACGTTTGAGGCCCGTAGGTCCGGTATCCTCCGATGGTGCGCTTCGACGATCTGGGACATCCGTATGCCGGCCCGGCGACGGTGTCGAGGGTGGTGTCGTTGGTCCCGTCGATCACCGAGGCCGTGGCCATGGATCGCCCCGAGGCGTTGGTGGGCGCGACCGACTGGTGCACCCATCCCGCGGACCTTGCGGTGACCCGTGTGCGAGGCACGAAGAACCCGGATCTGCAGGCCATCCGACGCCTGGCGCCGCAGTTGGTGATCGCCAACAAGGAGGAGAATCGCGCACTGGACGTGGCGCGACTGCGAGAGGCCGGCATACCGGTCTGGGTCACTGACGTCGAGAGCGTGCCGCAGGCACTGGAGTCGCTGGGTCGGCTGTATGCCGAGGCGCTGGGCTGGGGCCGGCCGGACTGGCTGTCCGAAGCAAGCGAGATGTGGTCTCGGCCTGTCGGGAGGCAGCGGGGCCGGGTGGCGGTGCCGATCTGGCGGGACCCGTGGATGGTGGTGGGCGCCCGGACCTATGCCGATGATCTGATCACGCGGCTCGGTTGGCGCAACGTCTTCAGCTCGTCGGCCGACCGCTATCCGAAGGTGGATCTCGGTGACCTCGACCGTCCCGACATCGACGTGGTGCTGCTACCGGACGAGCCGTACCGGTTCAGCGCCGAGGACGGCCCGGAGGCTTTCGTCGAAGTGGAGACCAGGCTGGTGTCCGGTCGACTGCTGACCTGGTATGGCCCGGCCATGGTCGAGGCCCACCGTGCGCTGTCGTGGTGACCGGTCCGCGGTTTTGGGTGGGGGACGCTCGGTGGAGTAGCCTTTCCACGCTTCGGCCTCACGGTCGGAGCAGCGCGCGAGTGGCGGAATAGGCAGACGCGCACGGTTCAGGTCCGTGTGTCCGAAAGGACGTGGGGGTTCAACTCCCCCCTCGCGCACCATCTGAGTGAAGATGGAACCCCCGTCGGGGTTTAACCTGGCGGGGGTTCTTTTCGTTGTGCTCCTGGTGGTGCGGTCTTGGGCGCTCTGGGCGAGCACTGCCCCAGTGATGGGGCTGAGCGGTGCGTCGGTGACGATGACGGAACTGGTCTCGGTGTCTGCTGGTCTGTCGACGACGAAGGGTTGGAAGACAGCGCTGTTGAGGATCTGCCGGGCGCTGTCGCTGACGGTGGCGTAGAGCTGATGCGCGTTGCTGAGCAGTGCTATGACTTGCTCGAGTCGGTCGAACATCTCGTCGCTGGTGGTTTGGGCGTTGTGCATGAGCCGCTTGGCGTTGGCTATCTCGCTGGTCAGGCTGCCTTGGCGTTCCTTGAGCACCTCGATCGGGAGTGCGTCCGCCATGTAGGCATCGAGTAGTTTCTGACGTTGCCGTTCGAGCTCAACGAGTCTGCGGCGCTGGTCGGTGATGAGCCGGCCGCCCGATTCGGCGCTGCGACGCAGATCGTCGCGGGCGCGTTCGCTGAACTCGGTTGTCTGCTCGGGGGTGAACTGGATTCTGGTCCATTCGTCCTCGATGGCTGCTTCGACGTCGTGGACGGGCAGGTGAGGGAGGTCGCAGTCGTTGCGCTTGCCGTACTGCGCCAAGCAGTAGAAGTACTGGTACTTCCCGCCGTTGCCACTGGCCGTCATGTAGCCGAGTCCCGCGCCGCAGCGGGCACAGATCAGGCTGCCTTTGAGGTAGTGGGTGTGGCGCCAGGAGCGGTCACCAGCGAGGCGGCGTTGAGCGAGGACCGATTGGACTTGTTGCCACAGCGATTCGTCGACCAGGGCCTCGTGGGCGCCGGGGTAGATCACTCCCTTGTAGAGGATCTGTCCTTGGTAGTAGGGGTTGGTGAGCATTCGGTGGACTTGGGACATGTTCAACGGCTTCCCGACGATCTTGCGGGTCGTGCGGGATTTGAAACCTCGCTCTTCCAGGGCGTCGCGCAGGGTGGACAGTGACCAGTCGCCGGTGGCGTATTGAGCGAATGCCCACTGGACATGCTCGGCACGATCCGGGTCGAGGACGACGGTGCGCACTTCGATGCCTTCGATGCGTTTGGTCTCGTTCAGATAGCCGAGCGGGGCGACACCATTGGTGCCGCCCCGTTTGACCTTCTCGGCCATGCCCTTCCTGGCTTCGTAGGCGAGGTTTTTGGAGTAGTGCTCAGCGATGGTGGCCATGATGCCGTGTACGAGGGACCCTGACGGACTGTCGTCGATCTGCTCGGTGGTTGACACCAAAGCGGTCCCGGCCATCTGAAACGCCAAGCTGATCTGGGCGTCGTCGATCCGGGACCGCGCAAGGCGGTCGAGCTTGTGCACGATGACGTAGGAGATATCGCCCTCCTTGACGCGTTCAAGCAGTCGCTGGAGGTGGGTCCGGTCGGCCGACCGTGCCGACGCTCCGGCGTCGATGAACTCGTCGACGATCTCGGCTCCCAGCTCATGGGCCTTCCGTCCGCAGGCCTCGCGTTGGGCGGGGATGGAGTATCCCTCGGCCTCACCGTTCTTGGTGGCCTGCCGTGCAGTGGAGACACGCAGGTAGATCAGTGCTTTCACTGGAGCGGTTCCGGTCGAGGGTTCTGTGGTTGGCATATCTGCCATGGGGTCTTCCTTCTGTGAGGGTTACTGGTTGTTCCTGGTGGTCGCCCGGCCACGAGACGTTGTTTTGGGCTTCTCGACCGTCGCGCCTGCTGCGGCCTGTCCCATGAACCCGGCGATCGCGGCGGTGCGAGCGGCGGCTTCGCGTTCGATCTGCTCGCGTGCTTTCTGGGCGCGCTCGATGAGAGTGGGGTCGGTTTGCGCTGCGGCGATCCTGGTTTCTATGGCTGCTCTGACTTCTTCGGACAGGCTGGTGCCGGCGAGGTCAGAGATGAACTGCAGCTGGGTGTGAAGCTCTTCTTCGACGCGGACGGCGATTGTCTTGTAGCGCTGTTCGCGGTGCTCGACGCCGGGCTCTGCTACGACGTCGGGGGTCTCTGGGGTGGTGCTTGGTGTTGGTTGTTCTGGTGTGGGCATGTGGCCTCCTTTCAGTTGGTTGATGTGGTTGCGTGGTGCTTCGCCCGTTCGGTTTCGGTCGCCGTCGCGGGGTGGGTCGCCATCTGACATTGACGCTCCGATTGCCGGGAATGTCCAGTCAGAAATATGGCTCTGACCTCCGTAAACAGGGGTCTGTGACAGCGGGCAGATCGCCCTCGGCGGGTGGCGGCGCCGTGGCGCCGCGTCGGCCCCACACCGGCCGGGAACCGCCCGCGGTGGGCTGGGGCCCAGGGTGGCGGCGAACGGCCGGGAAACGGCCCTGTGTCGCCGCTGTGGGCGGTGCGGGAGCGGATGGTTATGGCCATCGCTCGAAGAGGTAGAGCCCGTCGATGCCGTCGATGATCTCGTAGTGGGTACAGGCGAAGCTCCAGATGGCGTCACGGTCGAGGATGACCATCTGGGCCAGGTCCGGGTGACCGCGGAGTAGCCGTCGGAGGTCGCTGCCCCAGTCGAAGGACGCGATGGTGTCATCGACGATCGCCTCGCGGTCCTCGAAGCGGCCGTAATAGGCGTTCTTGAAGTCGGTCTCGATGCCCTGCGGCTCTGCGGGGTCCTCCGGTTCGTGGCCAGGCCCATAGTCGCGGGCGTACCTGTCGACACCGTCGAGCGCGAGATAGAGCGCGAACGCGGTGCCGCACTTGGCGTAGACGTGCTCGATGATCCGCCCGGCTTCTGGAATAGGTGCGTTCTCAACGATCTCGGCGACGTAAGCATCGCCCGGGCTGGGCTGAGGTTCGTCGGCGGGTCCTGCGCGGTGGTGTGGCCCCAGGTCTTGGGATGGGTGTTCGTGGTCTCTTTCGTGGTTCATGAGGTTTGTGGTCCCCCTTCCTGCCCACCCGGTTGCTGAACGCCGCGCTGAACAGTGATGTCGCTGGCGCCGGTGATGTCTGTGAGGTAGTCCTGCGGGCTCGTGACGCGGAATAGCCCAGCCGGGAGGCCCGCCGTCGCAGCGATAGCGGCCTTGAGCGCCGCGCGACGCCTCGGGTCGGGGCTGAGCCAGATCACTGCCGGGAACAGGCCATGCGCGGCCTGATAGGCCCCGGTGGCGAAGTAGGCGTCGTAGCGCCGGCACTTGGCCTGGATGCGTGGCAGGTGCTCGGTGCCGAGGTCGATCTCGAGGAATGCGTGCTCTTCGTAGTCGCCGTCGGCGTCCGTTGATGTGGTGACGGTGTAGAGGTCAGGCTTGAGCCAGGTGGTCTCCCCTGCAGGGCCGAGGTAGCTGCGCCAGTTTGCGGGCTCGGTCACGAGACGCTCGATCGTGAACCCGTCGACGTCGCGCCGGGCTTCGAGGAGCCCGACAGCCAGGTCGTTGACCGCGAGGGTGTGGTTGACGAACTGTGCTCCGGGTTCGATGAATCGGCGCCGGTGGGCGTGTCCGCGGTTGGTCCGCAGGTACCGTTCGCCGGTTGCTGCGAGTTGCCAGACGTAGCTGGCTGACCCTTTTCGCACGCCACCGATCCGTCGCTGGAGCGCAGAGACGACATCGAGCGTCTCCAAGCGTTGCATTGTCCGGGCGGTAGCTCGCAAGGCTGCGAGATCGCTGGCGTGGTCACCGAAGTGCAGTCGCTGCACCATCCGGGTATCCAGGAGCCGGAACTGCTCCAGGCTGGACAGGATCTGCTCGTCACGGTCGCTGAGCCGTTCGCCGATACTGGCAACGAGACGGGCGTTCACGACCTGCCTCCCAGAGCTCGGCCGATCGCGGCCGATGTACCCCGCAACGCGGGGTCAGTCCCATCCCGGGAAGTGGAGTAGGTATGGGTTGACCTGGGGGAATGCGTGACGTTCAGCGACGCGAAGCGTCGGGCGACCCGTCGGATGCATGCCGTCGTTTCTGACTGACCTACACCCCTGTGAGAAGTGCGTATCGGAGCGGCACGACCGCTCGGTGCTGCGGGGCGGCTGGTGGTCGGTGGCGCCGATGGGACGGCCAGTGCGGCGCGCCTCATTGTTGACTCCCCTTGCGTATGCGGCCCACGATGGTCGGCGGGGATGTGGCGTTGTCTGCCTCCGCCGGTTCGCTGCCAGGGTCCGTTCGGGGGCTGCCTCCGTACTGGCTTTGGGATCTGTCGCGGACCTGAGCACCGTGCCCTGTCGGGACTGGCGGCGCCGACGTGCGGATTGAGCACCAGGGCTGTTGTTCTCCGTTGGTGACGACGGTGGTGTAGGCCTCGTATCGGCCCAGGCTCATGAAGTCGATGGCCTCCAAGTCGGGGGTCATGCGGGCGTAGGCGGTGGCATCTTTGGGGTCGCTGGTGCGGAACACGATCTTGGTTCGGGCGTTGGAGTCGACCGCCGCGAGCATGGCCGGTGACATCTGAGACCGGAACTGGTGTGCCAGATTCCATGACACCCCCATCGACCGGGACGCATTCAGCGCGTCGTCGAGGCTGGTCGGGAGGTGGAGATGGTTCTGCACCTCATCGACCCAGACTGATGCCGGATGCTGTTCGGGATGCGGTTCGCTCGCGCGTTCCAAG
Source organism: Nocardioides sp. (assembly GCA_051306135.1). Classification (GTDB taxonomy): domain Bacteria; phylum Actinomycetota; class Actinomycetes; order Propionibacteriales; family Nocardioidaceae; genus Nocardioides. The sequence goes on from JBPPMQ010000085.1 coordinate 28,671, forward strand.
GTTGCCGCCCACATCTCCGCCACCACCAACCCGCCGAGGAGCTGGGCGGTGATCGGCCCGATGAGCCCTTCGTTGAGGGCGACCAGCAGGATCTTCTTCTGCCGGAACACGTCGCGGAGTCGGAAGACTGGTCGGGGCTGTCCGAGGATGCGTCGCACAGAGGGGCGCATCAGGTATTGGCGCCATTTGTTCATGGGTGCCGCTAAGGCAGCTGCCTGGGCACCGGGGGGCTGGGACTCCCACGCAGCCCAGAAGGAGCCGAGTGCAGGGTCGTGGGCGACGTGTCCGATCACGGAGCGCCGAAACGTGGTGTCGGTGAACAGTCGCGGCAGATCGAGCAGCGTGTACGGGTCACGGTCTGCCGCTCGGCTTGCTCCAGCTCTGGCAAGAGTCGAGAGCCCTGCGTGGGTGATGTCCTGGGTCCGTGGACCCCAGCCGTCAGCGAAGACGGCCGCGAACACGGCAAGGAGTCCGTCGACCACGACGTCGGGGTCCCGGTCACCGACATCGAGGGGATTGAAACCGGGTACGTGTCCGTCTCGGGGGTCGAGCAGGACGACGTCGCCGACACGGTCGGAGGGGATGGCTCGGTCGATGATGTCGCGGATGAGTTGCCACTTGGGGTCAATGACCACGACGGGTCGTCCAGCATCGACATCGGCTCGGATCAGACCAAGCATCACCGTGGACTTCCCGGCGCCAGTGGGGCCGGTGGTGACGCTGTGGAACAAGCTGTCATGGGCGGAAAGCACAACCGGTCGAGGGTCGCCGGGAACGGTGCTGAGGCCGACGACACGCTTAGTCTCCGGATCCGTGCTCGTGATTGCGGTGCTCGTGGTTGGGGCGGTGCGCGGCGCCGGGAGGAGCTTGGGGTGTCGTGGCGGCAGGCCGGGGAGACTGCTGTCGCCGAGGGGCCACGCCAGTAGTCCGACGAGTTCTGCGGCTGCGGGCGCGAACTCCCATACCCGAGGGGTGCGCGCGCGATGGAGATGGCTGGTGGCCTCGCGGCGCAGCGAGATGAAGGTGCTAGGGGCTTTGGCCGTCGAGATCCCACCGAGCAGACCCGCGAGGAGGCGTCCGCGTCGATCGGAGTCTGTGGCGGTGACACCGATCCGGATACAGGTTGCCATGCCGGCCTGGAGTGCACGTTGGTCGTGTTGGCGCACGATCGGTCCAGGGGCGTCGAGAACGCCGGAGGTCGGCAGGGTCCACCACGGTTGTGATGGGTCAGCCAGTCGTCCTCGGTGATGGCGCGGTGTTCGTCGCGGCCCGAAGAGCATCTGCACTACCAGTTCCTCGTCTGCCAGCAGATGCTGATTGAGAGCCGAGAGGATCGCCGTAGAGATCTCGACGGGGCGATCGATCACCAGAGCCAGCCCCCGAGGGCGGACCTTGACCCGAGCCGCTGCCGTTACCGGTCGACGAAGAGCGGTCGGTTTGGTGTCAATGACCAGTCCGGGCAGGAGGTCGTGCAGGGTGCGCCGCAGCCACCGCAGATGCGGAGCTGTGGCACCCATCCAGTACTGGACCTGAGCGCTCGCGCTGTCCGGGCTCAGCAGGCTGCGGGCCTCGAACACCATCGGTGCTTGGGTTGGGTCGGAGGCTAGGCGGACCAGAAGAGCTTCCAGCGTTGACGGGTCGAGTGGTCGGGGCGGATGCACGCGCGCGAAGACCATGGTTTCTGCGTTCTTGGGGTTACCCATCTGTGGGCTCCTGAGCATCCTGTTCGGCATGCGCGTGTGCCTGGGCCTGGGCTTGGGCCTCGGCGGCAGCACGGGCCAGATCGCGTTGTGCGGCCAACAGCGCCTTGGAGACCCGACCGGCATCCGGAGGACTGAGCCGTTCGGACCTCACAACGATGCGACGGTTGTCCTTGCGGCGATAGGCCCGCTTCCGCGTCGCACGATCAGGCCACTGCTCGTGCTGCTCCTCGTACGAGTCCGGATCGTCCGACTGAGAATGGAATGCGGCTACCACGGTTGCCTCCGCCGCCACCAGGCCACGAGCTGTGCTCCGGTGCCGAGGATCACGACGAGCCCGATCCCGAGGGCGAGCCAGACCCAGATCGCGGCGATCAGGTGGATGGCTACGCTGAGTGCGACAGCTCCAATCAGGACCGCGATGCAGGTAGAGAGGAACCAGCCGAGGGGATCGAAACGTCTGGTCTCAGGCATCATGCCCCTCCGTACCGTGGCTGGTGGAGGTGTTGGAGGCCGTGCCAGCGCTGGACGGGTGGAGGGTGTCGCTGGGCACCGGATAGCCAAGGATCGCCAGGTCGGAGTCGATCTGGTCTCCCCAGGCATCCCAGCCGGGTTGGTGGCGTCGGGCGAACAGTTCCAGGTATGGGCCGGGGCTGATCCGTTCGATGAGGGCGTACTGTTCCTCCGGCTTGTGGGAGTGATCCTGGACCGGGGCGTTGATCCAAGTCGGCTGGGATCGGTACTGCACCGGTGCTTTGCCTCGCGTGGCGAACAGGAGGTGCTCGGTGGAGTTACGCAGGTAGACCCCGAGGCCGAGCCGGAACTTCACCCACGTCAGGGGGGACCGGACCGTGAATCCCCAGGCCTCGGCGATGTCGTATCCGGCTCGCAGGGTCGCGTTGGTGACCCACAGCCACAGGTGCGCGTCCTCGGTGGCCAGGTTTCCTACGGGCATCGCTGCGATCTGCTCCAGGCTCATCAGGCCGTAGTGCTGCTCGGCGCCGCGGGCGCCTTTCTGTTCCACGTCCCAGGGCGGGTCCGCCAAAATCGTCCGGTACGAACCGACTGCTTGTCTGGGCTCGTCGGGCCGTGTTGGGTTGATGAGTGCTGGGGTGGGGTGTGTGCGTGGTGTGGTCATGGTTATTGACCTCCTTTCCAAGGCACCCGACCTGTCTTTGGGATGACGAAGCCACCGCATCACCGGTAATCGGTGTGCGTATCCGTTAAAAGGGGATGTGTGGCTTCGAACCGGCCGCCCCTGGAGAGCACGAGCTCAACTTCGGGGGCGGCCTACCCTGTACGGGGCCTCGATGGTAGTTAAATCCGGTGCTTGCCAGAATGCAAGCAATGTGGTGTGCGATGCGACGCCCGACGCGACATAACCGCAATCACGCCCCGACACCGGGGAACGAGCTCCCCGGGGTGGCAGTCGACGTCGACCAGAACTGGCATTGTGGAATTGACAACGCTCCGTGCACGCGAGCGCTCTCCACCGCACATCTACCTGGTTAGCGGTCGTCCGCCTGGCCGTTGATCGGTTAGCCGGTCAGGTTGCGCCAGGACTGGCCGGCCGCGTCGTTCATCGATCGACGAGCCTGCCGCAACGCGTCCCCGACCTGGGCGTCAGCCCGATGAAGATCGACCCTGATCTGCGCCGCAGTCCGCGGGCCATAGAGCCGACGGTGACGCTGCCGGATCGATGCGACCACCATGGCCAACGCCATGAGTGCCAGAACCGAGGCGAGCGCAATCACGGTCACCATGTCAGGCCGTCCTGTGCAGGTGCTGCTCGATCAGTCGCAGCCGCTCGCGCAGCACCACGTCCCCATCAGCCAGCTGATCGGCATACTCGCTGACCTGGCCGGCAACCGCCACCGCATGCGCCGCGAACTGCGTCTCGATCCGGTCCTGGTCACACTCGGTCCCCAACCTGTCCGCATCCCCCGCGGCCGCGGGAAAGGGGCTGTGGCGGTGTTGCCACCACATGCCCACCCACACCCCGACCATGCTGCCCAATCCCAAGGCCGGGGGCACCGCGGCCCACGCTGCCACTAGCGGCGTCACAGTCCGAACTCCGACCCGAAGTTGCGCTGGATCCGCTCCGCCTTGGCGATGAACCCCATCTCAATGCGGGTCAGCACCGCGTTCAGGGTCTCGTCGTTGCCAGCCAACGCACGACGGTAGCCGTCGATGTCGACCACACGCTCCATTATCCGGCCCGTCAAGGCCGCCTCAGCGTCGGTCTGGACCGCCGTCAATTGCGTGTCGGCAACCACCCGGGCCACCGCATTGTTGTGCTGACGCTGCTCCCGGGCAGGCAACCGGCCCCCAGCCCCCTGATACAACTCCATACTGGACATAGCCTGATGTTCCTTTCGTGAACAGTGATGCCGGGAAACCCCGACATCGGGCACGCTAGAACCACCTAGACTCTGCGCACGAGGCACGGAATCGGACTTGGAGTCCGCAGGCACCAAAGTTGGAGTCCAAGTGCCAATAGGTTGGCTGGACAGACTTGGAGGAAGGCTCGAATCATGGCTGGCCAGTACGCGCCCCGCGACGTGCTGGGTGACCTGATCTACCTCCGCAAAGGCGTCGGCCTCACACCAGAACGCTTCGCCAGCCGTGTTGCGCTGATCGGGGTCCTCGGCGGACCGAGCGAACCACCCGAGGTGCTCATCGAACGGTTCGGGTCCGCGATTGGGTCGCTGCATGACCCCGACGCCGAACTTCTCACCGAGATCTTTGGACTCAGCCCCGACACAAGGAGCCTGGGCAGCCTGGGCGCCCGCCGTGACTACTCAGGACACCGACTTGGGATAAGGCGCGAGGCCGTCGCCGACCGCGACGCCACTGCCCTGGAAAACCTCCAACGACAACTCATCACTGGCTGGTACCCGAAATCTCCCATCGGGATCCGCATCCCCGAATCCCACAACGGATTCGTCCAACACTCGGTCACCGTCACGACGTTCGTGCGCGACCGGAAGCACCTTGAATCACGGCACCAATACCGACTCTTCGCCCTCTTCGACGGAGTCGAATACCTCGGCTGGGCAACGGCTGAACCAACCAGCCCCGTCGTCGTTGGGAACGACTTCACGGTGAAGACCGTCCAGATCGCGAGCGGCTGGCTCCATCAATTTTGGCACAAGACACCCATGCAGCGTGGACAGACCTATGACCTCACCTTCCGCATCGTGAACCCCGACCCAGCCGGCGATCCGTACTGGCTACACGAAGAGAGCCTCGCGTTCCACGAACCCACCTGGCTCGCGAATTTCGAGATCGTGTTCCTCGGGGAACTTCCGAGTGTGGCCTGGAAGTTCGAGGGCCTCACAGCGCTCCAACGACCAGGAACTCCAACTGAGGCATCTACGCTCCAACTCGACCGCCGTGGCGCGGCGCCGTCAGCCAAGGCTCAGTACCGAGACATCTACGGTGGGCTGTATTGCGGGGTGGCGTGGGAGTGGTGAGCCCACACGAAGCCACCGGCATCCAAGTTCGCCCACTTTTGGGTACTTGGTCGGCGTGGCGACTTGATATGTGGTGTACTACCAGTCTGGAGCCTTGGGCAACGTCGTAGTCTTGGGCGTAGATAGCACGTGAGGCATGAGCGTCCCACGGCGAGGTTTGACCTATTAAGAGCGCAGTGTCGGAGGTAGCACGTTGTCACGTCGAGTGGTCGACCAACACGCCGCGCGACGCGGGTCCCGAATAAAGAACGAGCGTGTAATTACACTGCTGTCATTCCCGATTGGACCTGCCGGGACGAGAACCTCGGTAACTGGCGCCTCGTATTCGCAGGTCCGGCCAGGTTGCCTTGTTGCCGAGCACTCAGGGGTTGACTTGTTCCAGCATGAGCGTATAAGTAAAGTAAAGGACTTTACTTACGACGATGCCCGAGAACAACCCACAGAGAACCCCGGAGAACGCCAACGCACCTCCTCGGAGCGAGGAACTTGGTCGGTCGTGTGGAGCGGCGATCTTTCGGTGTTACACGGCAGATGCATCGGCAGACTCGTCACGTGTCGGTCACGATTTGGACGAGTCGCCGGGCGGCGGGGCGGATTGGGGCGCGTCAATGACCGTTGAGCAGGTCGCCGAGATGGTCGCCGAGATTCAGCAAGACGACCTTGACGTTGCTCTCGCGGGTATCACGGATCCGCGCATCCGAGACAAGGTAAGGGACGCTTTCTTGCGCCAGTTCGAGCGCGAACGAGCGGCCCGTGCTCTTGCCTCGGACGTCGACTAAGAACCGAGCGGCGGACTAAGGAGTTCGTTACCCACCTCTGTCATGAACGGCAGGGCTCGTTGGAGTCGGTTCAGATTTTCCTCGGAGACGGAGCCTGCACGTAGTCCTCGATCTTTCGGTCTGGCGTCATTCATGCTCGCGAGCGCTATGGTTCCGACGGGCAGAAACCCGTTCGCCGACTCCAGCCAGATAGGCGTGCCAAAGTACGAGCGCCATCGTGCCCGTCGATCGAGAGGCTGATCTTCGTCATCCGCATGGAAAAACTTCGGAGCTCCCCCGCAAAAGATATCGACAGCACGATATCGCCCCTCAAGGCCGATGGACGTCTTGTGAATCGCGGCAACATCGGTCCAGCCTCCCGAAGACGAAGCCCACAGCCCCAGTTTCCGGGTAGCGTGAGGTTCCCAGCGAACCCACAGTTCTGCCTTGATTACCTCCTTTGCAGGAATCCCTACTGCGTCCTTTACGTCTCGGACCAGTTGCACAAGTCGTTCGTGGGCTGCTTTCTGTCTCGTGGCACTTGTGAGTGCGTCTGAGGACCAGGATCGCCACCACTGCTCAAGGCGCTCTGGATAGCGATGCTTGTACTGGACATCGGTCATTCGATCGGCGTCGCCGACTCGAACGCACCGATCCCACTCGGAGATCAGCTGGGCGACCTGAATGTAGAAATCGGGGTGCACCGGCGTAACTCGCATCGAGTCGAGGCGTTTCCGATTCCAATCAACGAGTTCGCGCAGTTCGGGTTTTGATACGCCCTGCCACTCGGCAGACTGCAGTGGTTGGATCGCTATTCGAGTCGTGGCGACTGATGAAGGCGAATTATCCGAACTCAGGCTGGGAGCTTGGCTGGGGCTGGCGGTGTCGAGCAAGGCATTGACGAGCGGCGTATCGGTAACGGACGAGCCGACGATCATCAGACTTCGGTCTTGGAAGAGTGCGCTGAGCGCTTTCGACGATACATCCGTTGTGTCTCGGTAGGTTTGTTCTCCAAGAACCGGTCGACCGTCTGACTCTCCGCCGTCGACTAGGCCGTGAAGGTGGATACAGTTGATCTTGGTGGCATCCATGCTGTCGAAGTTGAAATTGGTGTCAGGCGGGAGGACGTGGCGTACCCCGAGGTACTCGGGGTACTTGGTGCATGCCTTGGCTATGGCTTGGTAGAGATATCGATCGTAGTTTGGCGTGACGAATGTTACGCTCCGTCCTCGATGCGCGGTGCTGACGGCGAATTGGGCTAGTGCTGGCAGAATTCTCCCAGCCATGAACCGATGGGGGCCATAGAGCAGACGCTCGATCGCCGCTCTGAGTCGTTGGGTTGCCTCCTCCTCAGAGTCCGTGCTTGCACGGAACATCGTTTCAACCATAGTCGCAGCACGGATGGGACCGTTCTTCTTTACGATTAGATCCCGAGTTGTTCTTCCCAGTTCGAACTCAGAGAGTAAGCCTGCTACCAAGCTGTCCCAGGTCATTCCAGTTCGGTCGATTGTCCCACCAAGGCCGACGTATACGACCCAGTCTTGAGGCGAGCCGTACTGCTTGATCAGGGCATGGGTGTCTGGGTCGTCGAAGAATCCGCCGGTATCCATGTAGGTTGATCGTCCCCTTGCACGTCATCTCTGAGTTCACGTTCTCTGGAGGGTACTCGGGCGGCATGCCAGCACGTTGCAGCTTCTCGTGTCGGGTTCAAGGTACGCCCATGTATGGCCTCTTGAGTCGGGTCGCAGCGGAAGCAGGGACACCGGCGACCCGTCACCGGCGATTGGCTTGATACGCCAATGGTTGCGCACTAAGGGAGGTTCGACGAATGAATCGAAAGACATTGGTACCGGCGGCGGTCCTTTCATTGGCTGTTGTATCTGGGTTCGTGGTTGGTGGTCGGATGGCGTTCGCCGATGAGAAGGTCGACTACCCGACTAACGACCAGGGCATGACCTACGGAGCGTTTCCGTCTGAGTCGACTCAAGATCGCGCAGCTGACTCTCCAGACTTGGTCCTGGTCATTGGTGACAACAACGTGGAGGGGTACGTCTACAATTCCGAGTCGTTCGCCGATGATGAGGCACCCTCGTCTCCGGAGGAAGCAATCAAGCAACAGGACTCTTCGAGCGGCCGGCGCGTGATTTCTGTCTACGCCGACGACGGAAAGACGGTCGTTGACACCTTCACCATCGTCAGGCCCGATGCAACATTGTCGACCACCGAGTAGACGCGCAGTTGCACTTCTGCGCAGCGGGCTCGGCCGACACCAGGGTGGCCTGGCGTTAAGTCTCAGCGATCGCGCACGCCAGCACCGCGCGCCAGGTCGTGTAGTCGATTCCGTGGAACGATCGGTCGATGGCAGTCTTGTCGGCCGCAGCCTCTTCGCCGTGACCCAACCGCCACAGGCAGTAGTCGATGACCATGTCAGTCCGGGGATCGTCGTAGCCGAAACGCTTCAGCGCCGCGATGCCGGTGGCGCGGTCGACGGTGACGCTCGGCTGCAGACCGTTGGGGGTGAAAGGCCGGTCCGAAGGTGTCGCGTGCGCAATGCCGTACGGCTTCACAGTCGGCCCGCTCACGAGTCACTCCCGCTGGTAGGGGTCTCCCGCGCGGGCAGGACCAAGCCGACCACCACTTCGATGATGTCCTGGGCGACATAGAGGTCGTTCTGATTCACCTTCGCGGTCACTCCGCGCTTGGACTGCGCCCCGGCCGCGTCCGCGGTCTTCACCACGACGCCCGACCTGAGCCACTCGGACGTCAGGTTTGCCTGTGTGACCGCCAGATACTCGATGTTGTCTGCGTCGAGGGTGTAGACGTCTGGCTCCTCGTCAAGAGCAACAGCAAGTAGCCCACCAGGTGCTCAACTTTCAGGCGTCGAAACCTGCTCAATTTTCAGCCGCCGTTGACAGGGCTGGACCCCTTGCGGCCTCTCCTAGGCGCCTCTCATTCGCGGTCGGGGTTCAACCAGTCTTTGAAATCGATGAAGAGGCGGTCAATATCCGAGTTGTTACGCAAAGAGACTCGAACATCGCCGACGCCGTGATGACCCTTCCCTCGGAGGTCTTGAGCGTTGTCTATTGAACCGACGGTGTCTGGGTTGACTGGAAGCACGACTTCAAGCTTCGAGTTATTGCGGATCACGCTCGCGAAGATTTGCGACCGCTCGCCCGATGGTGACGGTGAGTTTCCTTCGCGGCGGTAGCCGATGAACTTGCTTCGCATTACGTAGTGCAATCCGGGGTTGCGGAGGCGAATCTCATGGTCCAGACGCAGAAAGTGGGTCCTAGTGGGGTCGTCCATGGTCTCAGTGACCGCAGCCAGCGCTCCATCTCCCAGATGGAGAACGCGGGTAAGAACCTCGTCCGCGGTCATTCCGGCTAGCACGGCGGCGTCTCGCAGGAACGCATCGACGGTAGTCATGCCTTACCGCGGAGGCTTGAAGGCCGCGATGATCGAACGTGATCGCTCACTGTCGAGGAGCATCTCCAGCGATGCGGTTTCGTTTGCCACGATCCGTAGCCGACGCATCTCTTCCTCCGCTTCGTTCGCGCGCATCACTGCGTCGTCGATTCGGTCGCGTACGTCTTGATCTGGCACCGGTAGGCGGAGCTTCTTCAACTCCGACCAGCGCACTCGAGTGCGTCCGATACCGGTCGCGAGCAGAAGCATCTCCGCTCTTGCTTCGGGCGATCGCACAAGTGCCCAGAGAACGTTGGCGCTTAGATCAGTGCTCGGCCTGCACACCGTGTACTCGTTCGTGACGACAAGGCCGTCGAACTCCTCAGGTACCACCGCAACCGCTCCGTGGATTGCGTTGATGTGGCTAAACACGAAGTCGCCGGCCTGCACGCGAGTAAGGGTCTGGTGCGCGATGTCGCCAGTGGACACCTCGTCGCCTCCTTCGCAGAAGCCGTCGTATCGAACACGGAGGTAGGTCACGAGTTCATCGGTCTCAGCAGTGTCGATATCTCGCTCAGACCGGTTCTCGTCGTTAACGGCAGTGTCAAGGAGTTCGCTGAGAGGCTTGATGGTGAAGCCTGCAGCTTCCCAGTCCGGCACTCTGGCCTCCGCCTCCGGCAGGCACGCCTTGACATCGAGGCGATCGGCAATTGCGGCGGCGCTGACGGCCCAGTCTGCGGCCTCCGGCAGGCCCGCCTGGAAGGCGCGGTAGAGCGTGGTAACGCGTTCGATCTCCGCGCGGGCTCGCTCGCGGTTCTCTGCGTCCACTGGCAAGATCCGCGCTCGTGATGGGTCGTCGACGCCCACCCATGAGCAGTAGTACATGAAGACGTCGGGCTGGACCTCGTCCTCGTCGGACTTCTTCTCCAGCACAATGAGTGAGGTCTTGACCCGGGCTTGAGACCGCTGGAACGCATCACCTGGGAGGGAGACAACCGCCCGAACTAGGAAGTTCTTCCGGATCCACTGTCGCACTCGCTTATGCCGGGGAGCGCCAAGAATGCTGTCGTCGACTACGGTGACCAGCCGTCCGCGTGGGCTGAGGAAGTCGTGGTAGCGCTCCAAGAACATGACCATTGAGCTCATGGACTTGAGTGGCCGCCGTCCGCCACCGCTGGTGTCGTATGAGAGCACGTAGCCATCGAGCAGCCTTGCGTCACCTTCCTCGTCGCGGGTGTATTCCTTGGCGAACGGCGGGTTGGTCAGAGCGACATCTGCGAGGCCCCTTGGCCGCGCCCCACCAGAAGCCAGGCCAGCGAGCCGTATACGCTCGCGGAACTCAGCCTTCTCTTTGACGACCTCAGGGTCGTCGGTCGCGTTCGCGGCGACGCTCTTGTCGAGCGAATCGAGCTGGTAGACGCTGGTGCCACCGTCGCCGTGCAGGTACATGTTGATACGGGCGATGCGCGCCAGCGCGGGATCGCGCGCGACATCCACGCCGATCAGTGACTGCTCTGCGACCTGCATGCGGAGTTCCTCGCGGCGCTTGTTCGACAGCGAGGTGTTGGCATCCAGCTTCGTCCACATGTCGGCAAGCGCTTCGATTAGGAAGCCACCTGTTCCAGAGCATGCATCGATCACCCGATCGACGTGCGTGTCATCAGCACGCAACTGGGCCAGCCCGGTCGCGAGCTTTACGACACTGCGCGGCGTGAAGTACTGGCCCAGAGCCTTGCCGCGGAGGGTGGAGTTGAGGAAGGTCTCGAACATGCGGCCGTTAAGGTCAGCGTCGATGCTGATGAGATCGACATTCTCAAGCCGCTCAACCAGAGCACGGAGGGTATCGGGGGAGAGCAACAGTCGCTCCCCCTTCGGGAAGATGCGCTTCTTGCGACCGTTGGCGATCGCGATCTCAAAGTCGCTTAGCAGTTTCTGGAAAAGGATGGAGTCGAGTGGGCTCGGAGTGTCTGCCTCGCGCGACTTGATCCAGGCGCTGGAGAACTTCACCGACTCAGCAGGGACGATGGTCGATTGGTCATCGAGTACTCGCACATTGGGGTCAGCGTGCGCTTCGCGGTCCGAGTGGAGCTTGAGGAAGATGACCTTGACGAACTCCATGAAGGCGGCGTTGTAACTCAGGTTGTCGCGCTTGTAGATGAGCCGGTGCGCCCAAGCGAAGTCGGAGTTGAGATCTGAGACCGAACGTCTGCGAAGCACGTGCTCGCCTTCAGCAATGGGAGACGTCGCAGGTGCAGGCTTGAATGCCTGCGGGGCGAGGATGGAGCGGATCGTTGCGTAGGCCTGGTTGCCGTCAACGAAGTCCCCGAACGACGCCTCAGCAAGAGGTGTCGAGTCGTCCCAATGGTGGACGCGAGTAGTGACACCGTTGGTGAGCATGAAGAACTCGACTGGGTTGTCGGGTTGGTTGCTGTTGAGCGCCAAGCAGTAGCTCTGCGATTGACCGATCCAGTCGTCGAGGTTTTCCTCGACGCCCTTCGCCTCACAGATCCAGCGGACCTTGGCCCCTACGGACAGGGCATAGTCCGGGCGCCACTTCTCGCTCTTCCGGCCCTTCGAGATTCTGAGTTCGTCGATCGTCGCCTTCGGCTTGATCTGGCTGTCCTTATAGCCCAGATCCTTCAGGAGGCGTGCGACGAAGAACTGCTCAACGGTCGCTTCGTTGTTGAGGTCGGCCAACGTGCCGAACTTGCTGTGTGTCATCTCAACCTCACAGAGATTGATGCTATCATCAAATCTGCCGCCATGTTGAACAGACAGCCCACATCAGTTCCTGTGACGTGGAGCAACCGCCCGTTTGCCGTGGGCCCCTGATGCGCGGTCAGAGCGGGGCGGGCCATAGCATCGTTCAAGCTGAGTCTGACCACCCCGGATGGAGCGGCATTTGGGGGCTGCAGTTCGATGGCTTCTCACGTGTCTACTCCTCCCAGGTCCGCGGTCTGCTGGCGAACCGTCGGCAGGATCCGCTGATTGATCTCTTCTGATCGATTCGCGCCGTCAGTTGGGCTGGGTCTCGAAGGCCGTGACGTCCTCGCTGCAGAGCGACATCGGGCCGCTGGCCTCCAGCGCGATGATTTCCGCGAACTCGTCCATTCGGCCTCGAAGCCGAGATGCCTGGCTGCGACAAGATTGATCAGCGTGTCTAGAGTCGGTCGCGCGACGGTTTCCACGAACCGCTCCGTAGGGCCGAGCAACGATCCCGTGTTCTCCATGAGCACTCCGGTGTGAACACCTGCTGCGTCGCCGTGCACGAGACCGTGCGCCGTCGCCACCAGGAGGCGTCGGTGATCCGTGTGCGCGAGCTTCTCTAGCTGATCCAACGTCGGAGTGAGCCGCTTCCCCTTGCGGCAAAGGGGCATGAGGGGAACCGCCCAGCCGTAGGAGCTATGGAACGCGTACTCGGAGTCGAGGACGGCGTTGCGTTGCCTCAGCGCCGCCGCGGCGACGCCACGTTCCTCCCGTTCTCCTCCGGGGAGAGGGCCGTCACCGTGCTCATCGAAGTAGGCCTTCATCGGACGTGTCTGTACGAGGAGCTGTGATCCAAGTAGCGCTGGACCAGAGACCTGGGGCCGGACACCATCATTCCAGCCCAACCGTCAGGTGAGGCAGTTCGGTCGACACCGGTCCGTGCAGTCCCCAGCGCCCGATGGGCTCCTTGGTTGATCAACTCCATAGAAGTCATATTGACAACGGACGGACGGAATCTCGTGGACATCCGCCGGCGACTCGGACCGAGGCGAAGTTCCTGCGGCGATTGCTAGTTGGACGTGCCGAGCACTTGAGTGTGCGATCCCATGTGGGTCAGAGTGTCCCCGTCGGATTGGCATCGAATTCAAGGGGGACGTGTGCGCCGAGGAGCACTGCGGCTGGCAGACGTCCCCTTGACTGTTCGGGCGGCACTCGAGGCCGGCGAGCCAAGCGTCAATCATGTAGAGCAGATGGCTATGTCAATGTCGGCGCTGCTTGAGCGGCTGAGCCCGAAGTCCGCCAAGCTCGTGCCACAACTCGACTCACTACCGTTCCTCACCAGGTTGCGTACGGCGGCCGGCGCCGCATGGGATGTCCACGGACCTGAACTCTTTACCCTCGCACAGACTTGGACGAGCGATACCGCGCGAGGATGGGCAGCCTTTGCAGTCCCGCTCGCCGCAGATGGTCTTGTCGCGCAACTGACTTTGGCCGAGCAGTTCGCGGACGATTCGCACTTTGCGGTGCGCGAGTGGGCATGGTTGGGAGTGCGTGATTCTATCGTCGCATCACCTCACCTGGCCATTAGCCACTTCTCTGAACGAGTACCAGGCAGATCAACGCGCTTGCAGCGGTATGCCTCGGAGTCGACACGGCCAAAGGGGGTCTGGAGCAAACACATCGCAGCGTTCCGAGCAGACCCGTCCCGTGGACTCCCCCTCCTTGACCAACTAGTTGCAGTTCAAGATCGGTACGTCCAGACGTCGGTTTCAAATTGGCTCAATGATGTGAGCCGGGATCAACCAACGTGGGTTCGGGACGTGTGCGCCCGTTGGCATTACGAGCACGGCCCGGGGATCGACACGGTCCTGCGCCGTGCCCAGCGGGGTCTACCCGACTAATGGAGTTGCCAGGTCGACGACCTCCGAGAGGCTGAGATCATCCGACTCGATCACGAGGTGTGCCAGCGGGAGCAGGTCCACGACACCGGTCTCTGTTGGGTGGTGGATCGCGTCAGCAAATGGGAGCCGCGCCTTCAGTGGATCGGAATTTTTCAAGGTGAGTGAGGCCAGTGGGTGTCAGGCGGCGGCCTGATCGGCCGATTCAGCTGGTGTTGCGGGTTGGTTGATCCAGGCGTCCTTCGGCAGGGCGAGGATCTTGGGGTCGGTGTCGC
>JBPPMQ010000138.1:0-25020 GCA_051306135.1 Nocardioides sp.
GAGCCTGCGACCTAGACCACGTGGTGCCCTACGACCCCGACGGGCCACCCGGGCAAACCTCCACCACCAACCTACGACCCCTGTGCCGCACCCACCATCGGGTCAAAACCCACACCGGCTGGACACCCACCATCAACGACACCGACACCATCACCGACACCGACACGCTGACGTGGACATCGCCCCGCGGGTTCACCATCGACTGAAGGCCGTGGCCTCATGGTGACCGCGTGGTGTGCTCGTGGTGTGCTCCTGACGACGGTGACAGTGACAGTGACAGTGACAGTGACGGTGACGGTGACGTCAGAGGCCCATGTCTTTGGCGATGATGGTCTTCATCACCTCGGAGGTGCCGCCGTAGATCCGGTTGACCCGGTTGTCGGCGTACAGGCGGGCGATCGGGTACTCGTTGATGAACCCGTAGCCGCCGTGCAACTGCAGGCAGCGGTCGATGACCCGGTGGGCGACCTCGGTGCAGAACAACTTCGCCGACGCGGCCTCGGCCGGGGTCAGGTCGTGAGCGTCCAGCGCCTCCAAGGCGCGGTCCACCACAGCCTCCGCGGCGTCAACCTCGGCCTTGCAAGCGGCCAGTTCGAACTTGGTGTTCTGGAAGCTGGCAACCGACTTGCCGAAGATGCTGCGCTGCCCCACATACTCCTGCGCGAAGCGGATCGCGGCGGCAGCCTGGGCGTAGGCATCGTGGGCGATGCCCCATCGCTCCGACGGCAGGTTGCTGCCCAGATAGTAGAAGCCCTTGTTCTCTTCGCCGAGCAGGTCCTCGGCCGGAACCTGCACGTCGACGAAGCTGAGTTCGGCGGTGTCGGAAACCTTCAGGCCGAGCTTGTCGAGCTTGCGACCCACCGTGTAGCCGGGCAGCGAGGTGTCCACCGCAAACAGGGAGATGCCGAACCGTCGGTCGGAGCCCTCGTCCGCCGACGCCGTGCGGGCGCACACGATCACACGGTCGGCGTTGACTCCACCGGTGATGAACGTCTTGGCGCCATTGAGGATGTAGTGGCTGCCATCGTCGGACTTCCGGGCGGTAGTGCGCATCCCGGCCAAGTCCGAACCGGCCCCCGGCTCGGTCATCGCCAGCGCCCACATCTGCTCACCGGAGACGAACGTCGGAAAGTAGCGCTTCTTCTGTTCGTCGGTGCCGAGCATCTTCAGGTAGGGCAACGCCAGCAGCACGTGGGCCCCGGACCCGCCGAAGGTGACACCGGCCCGCGTCGTCTCCTCGGTCTGGACGGCCATGAACTTGTGGCTTTCGATGCCGGCTCCGCCGAATTCCTCGGGCACCTGGATGCCGAAGACACCGAGCTCGCCGAGCTTGAGGTAGAAGTCCTTGGGCGCGATCCCGGCCTTGATCCAGTCGTCGTAGTGGGGGGTGACCTCAGCTTCGATGAAGGATCGGATCGTCTGGCGGAATGCTTCGTGGTCCTCGTCGTACACAGTGCGCTTCATGGTGTCTCCCTGCTGGGTCTGGTTGGCCGTCGTCGTTGGACAGCAATCTACAAACCCACTGTGCGCTACTTCACAAGCGGGGTCTGGTCCAGTTCTTTGTTTGCCCCAGTGCAGAACTGGGGACATTCTCCATAGCGTCGAATGCGGTTGGAGAGGTTTCTCCGGCCGGACGCCGCAAGAAGTTCCCGACAGATTGGACCGAAGCTATGAGCATCACTGACAAGGCCAAGCACACCGCCGAGGAAGCAATCGGCAAGGTCAAGGAGGTCACCGGTCGTCACTCCGACGACAAGGAGCTTGAGGCCGAGGGCAAGTCCGACCAGACCAAGGCTGACCTCAAGCAGGCTGGCGACAAGGTGAAGGACGCCTTCAAGAACTGAT
The DNA here is from genome assembly GCA_051306135.1 of Nocardioides sp. Taxonomy (GTDB): domain Bacteria; phylum Actinomycetota; class Actinomycetes; order Propionibacteriales; family Nocardioidaceae; genus Nocardioides. Next base: position 1,846 of record JBPPMQ010000138.1, read on the forward strand.
TACCCGCATCGCGGAAGGCACGCCTTCGCGAGGAACGCCCCCGGACTCCCACCGGGGGCGTTCGCCTGTCCGGGACCTAGGTCTGGGCGGCCTGTTCGACTGGGCCAACGCTGCCCCGACCACTGATGTCTACTGTGTGTTAACATCGAATCACCACAGTGGATATGGAGCGGTGTATGTCGACGTCACTCGCCGAACTGGTCGAAGAGACCGGCACGACCTTCATCCTGGCGCTCTTTGTGGATCTCAACGGCAAACCCTGCGCCAAGTTGGTGCCGGCCCAAGCGGTTGAGATGTTGCAGACCGACGGCGTCGGTTTTGCCGGCTATGCCGTCGGAGCGATCGGGCAGGAGCCCAAGGATCCCGATCTGATGGCCATGCCCGACGTCGACAGCTTCACCCCGATCCCGTTCCTGAAACCCGGCCTGGCGCTGGTGCACTGCGACCCCCACGTCGACGGGGTGCCGTGGCCGTTCGCCCCCCGGGTGATTCTCAAGGCCGCTATCGCCGCCGCCGCCGACGCGGGATTCGAGCCGTGGGTTGGCGCCGAGGTCGAATATTTCCTAGTCAACCGCAACTCGGCCGGCAAGATCGCCCCCGCCGACACAGCCGATGTGGCAGCTCAGCCCTGCTACGACGCGCGCGGCGTCTTCCGGATGTATGACCACCTCACCGAGATCAGCACCGCGATGAACCAACTCGGCTGGGGCAACTATGCCAACGACCACGAGGACGGCAACGGCCAGTTCGAGCAGAACTTCGAGTATGCCGAGGCGCTGACCACCGCCGACCGGGTCATCACCCTGCGTTACCTGCTCTCGGTCATGGCCGCCGAGCGCGGCATGATCGCCACCTTCATGCCCAAGCCGTTCGGCGACAAGACCGGCACCGGGCTGCATCTGCATCTGTCGTTGACCAGCGGCGGCACGCCGGCGTTCCCGGGCGAGGTCACCGGCGACATCGAGGATGGGGTCGGGCTCGGCCTCTCGGCGACGGCGTACAGTTTCGTGGCCGGCATCCTCGACCACGCTGCCGCCCTCCAGGCGGTCATCGCCCCGACCGTGAACTCCTACAAACGCACCGGCGCCCTCAGCACCGCATCGGGCGCATCGTGGGCGCCGCGCACTCCGACCTATGGCGGCAACGACCGCACCCACTACGTACGGATTCCGGACGACCAGCGCATCGAACTGCGCGGCGGCGACGGAGCGGCCAACCCCTATCTCGCAATCGCCGGCGCCCTGGCCGCCGGCCTCGACGGCATCAAACGGTCGGCCACGCTGGGAGCGATCGGTACCGGACCCGAGGTCACCTTCCCGCCCACGCTGCTGCACGCGGTCGAGGCACTGCAGGCTGACGACGTGCTCCGGAGCGCTCTCGACGGCGCCGGTGCCGGCGTAGCCGACTACTACGCCGCCCTGAAGAAGGACGAGTTCCTCGCCTGGCACTCCCACGTCGGGGAGTGGGAGATCGACCGGTATCTCACCGCCTTCTGAGCCCCTGCACACCGCCCACCAACGAGGAGAACTGCAACCCATGTGTGGCATCGTCGGCCTGCATCTACGCAACCCGGAGCTGCATCACCGGCTCGGTGACCTGCTCACCTCCATGCTCTGCCACCTGGAGGACCGCGGCGCGGACTCTGCCGGGGTTGCCATCTACGGCGACCCCGAGTGGTCACCGCCCGGCGCCGTAGCGGTCTCAGTGATCGGGCTGGCCGAGACCCCCGAAGCGGTCGCCACCGCCCTGGGCCAGAAGATCGGCGTGCCGGTGCGGGTCACTGTGCTCGACCAGACCTACCTGGTCGCGGCCGACACCGACTCCGCCTCCCTGCTGGCCGCGGTCAGGGTGACGTACCCCGCCGCACTGGTGGCCGGATTCGGTGAGGACGTCGTGGTCCTCAAAGGCGTCGGCGCCCCTCGCGAGCTGACCGAGGCCTGGGGCTTGACCAAGGCGCAGGGTTGGCAGGGTGTCGGACACACCCGGATGGCCACCGAGTCCGCGGTCACCCCGGGCGGCGCGCACCCGTATGCCGTAGGACCCGATCAGTGCCTGGTGCACAACGGATCCTTCTCCAATCACGCCACCATCCGCCGCACGCTTCGTCGCGCCGGAGTTGAGTTCGACTCCGAGAACGACACCGAGGTGGGCGCCCGATTCGTGGCCACCGAACTGGCCGACGGCAAAGACATGGAGGCCGCGCTGGAGGGCCTGCGCGACAACTTCGACGGTTTCTACACACTGCTGGTCTCCAACTCCGACTCGTTCGCCGTCATCCGGGACGCCATCGCCTGCAAGCCGGCGATCATCGCGGAGACTGACGACTGGGTCGCGATGGCCAGCGAATATCGAGCCTTCGTCGACCTGCCCGGCCTCGAAGCGGCCAGGCTGTGGGAGCCCGAACCGGAGGTGATCTACGCATGGACCCGCTGACCGCCGAGAGGGACTTCGACCTGCGCACCTCCACCCTGCGCGCGGTCAACCGGGCGCTGCACCAACCCGACCTGGACGGTGCCAGCGTGACGATCCGCAACCCGGACGGCGCCCACAGCGTCGCGGCCGGAGTGAACGCCGCCGCCCATATCACTGTGGCCGGCCACGTCGGCTACTACGCCGCCGGGATGAACCAACTCGCCGAGATCACCATCGACGGCAACGCCGGCACCGGGGTCGCCGAGAACATGATGAGCGGAGTCGTCTGGGTCAAAGGCAACGCCTCGCAGTCCGCCGGCGCCACCGCCAACGGTGGGCTGCTGGTCATCGAGGGTGATGCGGCCGCCCGCTGCGGCATCTCGATGAAGGGCGTCGACATCGTGGTCGGCGGCAACGTCGGTCACATGAGTGCCTTCATGGCCCAGGCCGGCACACTGGTCGTCCGCGGCGACGCGGGCGACGCCCTGGGCGACTCCATCTACGAGGCCCGCCTCTATGTGCGCGGGTCAGTGGTCTCCCTAGGCGCCGACTGCGAGGCCAAGGCAATGGGACCCGAACACCACGAGGAACTGGCGGCGCTGCTCAAAGCGGCCGGATACGACGACGACACGTCGACCTACACCCGCTACGGGTCGGCGCGCCGGCTCTACAACTGGTCCGCCCACAACGAGTACTGAACGAGCACACCATGAACCCCCAGCCTGACCCGGCCCTCGGTTTGCGCGAGTCCGCGACCTTCGACCGGCGCACCATCGCCGACATCCGACGCGCGGCCGCCACCGGTATCTACGACATCCGTGGCTTCGGCGCCAAGCGGGCGCTGCCGCACTTCGACGACCTCCTCTTCTTGGGCGCCTCGATGTCGCGCTATCCGCTGGAGGGCTACCGAGAACGCTGCGGCACCGACATCGTGCTCGGCACCCGGTATGCCGAACACCCGATTCACCTCGACATCCCGGTCACTATCGCCGGGATGAGCTTCGGGGCTCTGTCGGCCAATGCCAAGGAGGCGCTGGGTCGCGGCGCCAGCGAGGTGGGCACCTCCACCACCACCGGAGACGGCGGGATGACCCCGGAGGAACGTGGCCACTCCAAGACACTGGTCTACCAGTACCTGCCTTCGCGCTACGGGATGAACCCCGATGACCTGCGCAGGGCCGACGCCATCGAAATCGTGCTCGGCCAGGGCGCCAAGCCGGGTGGTGGCGGCATGCTGCTCGGGCAGAAGATCAGTGACCGGGTCGCCGAGATGCGCGCCCTGCCCAAGGGCATCGACCAACGATCGGCCTGCCGGCACCCCGACTGGACCGGTCCCGACGACCTGACCATCAAAATCGCCGAACTGCGCGAGATCACCGACTGGTCGAAGCCGATCTATGTCAAGGTCGGCGCCTCGCGCCCCTACTACGACGTAAAGTTGGCAGTGCACGCTGGGGCTGATGTGGTCGTGGTCGACGGCATGCAGGGCGGCACCGCTGCCACCCAGGATGTGTTCATCGAGAACGTCGGCATCCCCACCCTGGCCGCCATCCCGCAGGCGGTCCAGGCACTCTGCGAACTCGGCGTGCACCGGCAGGTGCAGTTGATCGTCTCCGGCGGCATCCGCACCGGTGCCGACGTTGCCAAGGCGCTCGCGCTGGGTGCGGACGCGGTCGCCATCGGCACCGCCGCCCTGATCGCCCTCGGCGACAATGCGCCGGAGTATGCCGACGACTACGCCGCCATCGGGTCGGCGGCCGGGTTCTACGACGACTACCACCTGGGCAACGACCCGGCCGGGATCTCCACCCAGGATCCCGACCTGGCCGCCCGACTCGACCCGCTCGCGGCCGGCCATCGGCTGGCCAACTACCTCAGGGTGCTGACCATGGAAGCCCAGACCATCGCCCGGGCCTGCGGCAAAGCCCACGTGAACCACCTCGAACCCGAGGACCTGGTCGCGTTGACCATCGAGTCGGCCGCGATGGCGCGGGTGCCGTTGGCCGGCACCGACTGGATCCCAGGACGCACCGGTGGCTCCTGAATCCGCCCAGGTCGTCATCATTGGAGGCGGACTGGAGGGGTGTGCTGCCGCCTGGCAGTTGAGCCGCCGCGGGGTCACCGACATTCTCGTCCTTGAGCGCGACACCGTCGGCGGCGGCATGACCGGGAAGTCCAGCGGCATCGTTCGCTGCCACTACGGTGTCTCCTCGCTGGCCGCGATGGCCAACTATGGTCTCGACGTGTTCGAGCAGGCAGAGAGCCTGTTCGGCGAGGACATCGGATTCCGCAACACCGGTTACGTCGTCGGTGTCGGGCAGGCCAACGCCGCCGCTCTGCGGGCCAGCCTGGCTGCCCAGCAGGCGGTCGGCGTACAGACCGAGGAGATCGAGGCCGCCGAGGTCGCCAAGCTGTGGCCGTGGGCCGACCTGGAGCCGTTTGCAGCCTTCGGGTGGGAAGCCCGCGGTGGATACGGCGACGCATACCAGACGGCCCAGGCCTATGCGAAGGCCGCCCGGCAAGCCGGCGTCGAGATCCGTCAGGGAGCCGAGGTCGCCTCACTGAAGATGTCCAGCGATCAGGTCAGCGGCGTGCGGCTGGCCTCCGGCGAAGAGATCTCCGCCGGGCAGGTCGTGGTGGCCACCGGCTGCTGGAGCGGACCCTTCCTGGCCAAGGCGGGCGTCGAGGTTCCGGTGCGGGTGCACCGGGAGTCCATCGTGATGATCAACCCTGGCGTGGACCTCGGCCGGGTGCCGGTCTTCTCCGACCTGATCTCCCTGCAATACGTGCGACCCGATGTCGGCGGACAGATCCTGTTCGGCAACTCCGACCTCGGCGCGCCCAACGACGCCGACCCTGACTGGTATCCGAACCGGGCCGACGAGCAGTTCATCGAACGCACCGTCGACAAGGTCGGCACCCGGTTTCCGAGGCTGGCGGACGCCTCGATCACCACCACCTACTCCGGTTGCTACGACGTGACACCGGACTGGAACCCGATCATCTCGCTCACCGAGGTGGCCGGGCTGGTGGTCGCCGCCGGGTTCAGCGGCCACGGCTTCAAAATCTCCGCGGCGGTCGGCCGGCTGGTCGCCGACCTGGTTATCGACGCCGCCAGTTCCGACCCCTTGGTGCCCGAGTCCGACTTCCGGTTGAGTCGGTATGCCGAGGGTGATCCGACGGTTACGCCGTTCCCCTATGCCGGGGCCGGATCGATGCGCTGAAGACGGTGGGGATGCTGAAGACGGTGGGGATGCGCTGAAGACGGTGGGGATTCGCAGACCAGGTTCACTCGCAGTGGATTCTCCCGCGTAGGGTGCACTCATGGGAGACGACGCGCCACTGCTGAGGAACACCGTCGGGGTCTCCAGAACGCGAACCACGACCCAGTCGGTCGAGGCCCTGGCGCTCGAGGAGGCGATTGCCCGCAACGTGCGGCAGTTGCGCCAGCAGCAGGGCCTGTCGGTCGGCGATATGGCCGAGCGGGTGGGCATCTCCAAAGCGATGCTCTCCAAGGTCGAAAACGCCCAGACTTCCTGCAGTCTGGGCACTCTGGCCAGGCTGGCGGAGGGTCTCGACGTGCCGGTCACCTCGCTGTTCCGCGGCGCCGACGCCGAGCGGCCGGCGTCGTTCGTGAAGGCCGGGCGAGGCACCAAGATCACCCGTGACGGTTCCCAGGTCGGCCACGTCTATCAACAACTCGGCACGCTGCGTGGGGAGCACAAACGTCTGGAGTGCCTGATGGTCACCCTCAACTCCAAGAGCGAGGTCTACCCGCTCTTCCAGCACCCAGGCACCGAGTTCATCTACATGATCGAGGGCGTCATGGACTACGGCCACTCCCGGTCGGTCTACCGGATGCACTCTGGCGACTCGCTCCAACTCGACGGGGAGGGCATGCACGGTCCGGTCGAGTTGGTCGAGTTGCCGATCCGGTTCCTCTCGGTGATCGCGTTCCCCGACTCCAACCTCTGAGCCGAACCCATGATCCAGAACGGTAACTGGGGCGTACGGCAGCTGAAACATCCGCCGAGTCTACTTGCATGAAACGACGTTTCCCATCCAGGAACAGCCGATGGACCCGCCGCGTCGAGGGAGCCCGCCATGGAGACCACCGAGATGGCCTTCACCAGTGTGCCCGCCTGGGCTCGCGACCGGGTCGATGCGCTCGGCGCCGTCCCGCCGGTCTCCGGTGCTCGTCACCTGCTGGTCGGAGTCGGACCCACCAGCGCGGAAACCCTGCGAGGCTGGGAACAGCAACTGGTCGGTACGCCGATCCACACGATCCACACGATCCACACGGTCCACACGGTCCACCTCGATGAGGCCGACGCGGCCCTGTCGGATGCACTGGCCGACGCCAGGGTCGGCGTTCGGATCCACCTAGCCGGCCCGATCGGGGACTGTCTGCGGCTGCGTGCCACCGCGCTGCGGGCCGGTGCCGAGGACGACGAGATCCAGGTCAGCCCCACCACCGAGGGCACCATCTGGGTGCAATGCCTGCACTGTGAGGCGGTGACCGCCGCCGAGGCTCGCATCAACGACATCATCGAGTGCGCAGGCTGTGGTCTGGGACTGGTCGTCTACTATCACGTGTCCCGACGCACGGGGCACTTCATGGGCTTCCAGATCGACGCCGAGACCGCCGAGGCGATGCCATGACCACCACCCTGGATCTGGTGGTGACCGGCGTCGACCACCCAGTGCCCGGCATCCGCACCGTCACCATGGCGGACCCGGACGGACACCCGCTGCCCGGGTTCATACCCGGCAGTCACGTGGTCGTGGAATGCGGCGACCGCGCCAACGCCTACAGCCTGATCAGCGACGGGCTCGCTCCGAGCGCCTACTCCATCTCGGTGCTCCGCATCGCCGACGGCGCCGGCGGATCGGAATGGATCCACACCGAACTCCGGCCCGGCACCGAGGTCCGCGTGCGCCTGCCCTCGAGCATGTTCGCTCCGATAGCCCGCGCCACCCGGCACCTGCTCATCGCCGGGGGCATCGGTGTCACTCCGATCCTGTCGCACCAGCGCGCCGCCCGACGCCGCGGCCAACCCAGTAAGGTGCTCTACGCCTTCCGGGCGGGGTACGGCGCCCACCTCAACGAGATCCGGGAACTGACCGATGACTCCGCGGAACTGTTCACCTCCCGCACCGAGTTCGCCGCCCGACTCGAGGTCTTGCTCACCGAGCAGCCCCTCGGCACCCACCTCTACGTGTGCGGCCCGGCGGGGTTCATGGACCGGGTGCTGGAGGCTGCTGCCGACGCCGGATGGCCCCAATCGAGGGTGCACTCGGAGCGTTTCAGTGTCGACGTACTCGATCCGGGTGCGCCGTTCGAGGTCGAGCTCACCGCAACCGGTTCCACCCTCGAGGTCCCGCCCGGGACCAGCCTGCTCGAGGCCTTGGAGGCAGCGGGCATCGAAGTGCCGAACCTGTGTCGACAGGGGGTCTGCGGCGAGTGCCGGATCCCGGTGACAGACGGTGTCCCGCTGCACCGTGACCTCTATCTGAGCGACGACGAACGTGCTGGCGGCGAGGCCATGATGGCGTGCGTGTCCCGGTCTGAGACCGACTTCCTGGCAGTGCCGCTGTGACCGCCCACCTGACTCGAGGAATGCAACCGATGACCATGCTCTCTGCGCCCCGTTACCACCCGGACGTGCTCGCCAGCCTCGTCGAGGGGTTCCCGTTCCCATTCGGTGACGACGTCTACCGCTATTCCACCAACGTCGAGCCGGCCGCAACACCGGTCGACACCCCGGCCGGCACCTGGGGCGCACCGGTGGTCGACATCGACGTCGAATATCTGCCTGAGTTGGCCGAGCGGGCCGCGATCCTCGCCGCCGACCCCAGCCGCGCCGAGGTTATGGAGCACATGGGTGTCGCGGCCTGGGACTGCGCACTGACCCTGATGACCTACCTGGCCGCCGAGCGCCCGGAGTCGATGACCTTGACCAGACTCGGCGAGGTTGCCGGCGTGCCGCGGTTCCGGTGGACCAACCGGCTGCTCGGGATCGACGGCGAGTTCGGCTACGGCGACAACTCCAGTCTGCCCACCGCGGCCACCGTCGGTGCCGACCTGCCCCCCGAGCCGCTGCGTTGGATAGCAGGCCAGGTGCAGGAGGACATCGTGCTGCTCGACCAGCGCGCCGGGCAGTTGTGGGGCGACGCCGGCGTGGTCACCTTCGCAGCCGACTGGAGCTTCGGCTTCGACGTCGGGATGAGTTTCTTGGAGATCCACGGTCCGGTGCCGCGGATCCACTCCGAGGGGGTCATCACCCGGGCCCACGAGTTCCTGCTGCGACTCCAGCCGCACCAGCCCTACCGACGCACCAACTGGACGTTGACCGTCGGGCGTCGTCTGGACGTGTCCACCGAACTCTATCCCCAGTGGGGCCCGGACAGGGAGACGATCCAACTCCTCGACGATGAGACTTTCGGCGAGGTGGTGCATCTGCGGGTCGAGGTGCAGCACCTGATCAGACTGCCCGACTCCGCTGCGGTCATGTTTCTGATTCGCAGTTACATGTTGCCGCTGTCGGCGGTCGCGCAAATCGAGACCTGGCGGGTTCGGGCTGCCGCCGTGCTGGCCGAACTCCCCGAGGACATGGCTGACTACAAGGGCATCGCCAAGTACCGCCATCGCGCCTCGGCCTGGCTGCTCGACTACCGCTCGACTGACTACGGCTCGACTGACTACGGCCCGACTGACTGCGGCCCGCCTACCTGACTACCGCTCGACTGACTGCGGCTCGACTGACTGCGGCTCGACTACCTGACTGCGGGGGTGGCCGCAGGGGTGAGCGCAGGGGACATCTCACGCTCGATCACAGCGATGATCTCGGGCCGCAACCGCGCCGCCGAGATGACCGCGTCGACCGAACCGACCGCCACCGCCCGATGGATGGAGTGAGTGGAGTCGAACTCCGCTGCCACTTGGCCGAGCTTCTCGGTTCGCACCGCTGCGCGCGTCTGGGCCAGTTCGACCACCAGCCGACCGCGGGCCTCGCCATCGGAGTCTGCTTCGGCGACGCGCCGCTCCAGGTCGCTCACCCGGGCATCGGCGGCGGTGCGCTTGTCCACCTCGCCGGAGAAGACCACTGCAGCGGCGGGAGCGCCACCGAGCACCGAGGCGAACGAGCCCTCTAGCGCCAGCACGGTCATCCGCGGGTTCAACTTCTTGGAGAACACCACGAACGCCCCGCCGTGGTAGCGCGAGATCACGCAGAAGACGATCGGTCCGTCGAAGTTGACGATTGCCCGACCTATCTCGGCGCCGTACTCCAACTGCAGGTTCCGCATCGAATCCGGTGATCCGTCGAAACCGGACAAGTTGGCCAGCACCACCAGTGGACGATTGCCGCTGGCCGCGTTGATCGCCCTGGCCGCCTTCTTCGAGGACCGCGGGAACAGCGTGCCGGCGGTGTAGAGGTCCGGACCGTCGGTCGGAGGGAATCCGCCCCGGGGCACCGGTCGTGACTCGATGCCCAGCAGGCAGACCGGGTGGCCACCCAGGTGCGCATCGAAGACCACCGCGGTGTCGGCGTCGGCCATGGACGCCCACCGCTCCAACGTCGGCAGGTCCTGGTCGGCCAGCGCACCCATCACGGTGCGGATGTCGAACGGCTTCTTGCGGTCCGGGTTGTGCTCGGGCGAGAAGATCTGCCCGACCGTGGTGAACTCGCTGCCCGCGACCGAATGCGGTGCTGCGCAGATATCCCGCTCGGCAGGATCGGAGGTTTCGGCCTGCCGAGGCCCGGACTCGCCGGGAGCGACGTAGGTGTGCTCGTAGTGGGCCATCAGCACCCCGAAGGCGCTGGGCAGGTCCTGTGCCCAATACTGCGCCTGGCCGTTGGGTCCCATCACTCGGTCATAGCCGCCGATGCCGAAGTTGTCCTCGGCCGAGACACCACCGGAGAAGTCCAGTGACTGCTTGCCGGTCAGCACCATCGCACTGTCCGGGGTCATCACGAGGATGCCCTTGGTGTGCATCAGCATGGTCGCCTCGGCATTCCAATACGGCTGCGCGCCCACGTTGATGCCGGCCACCACCACGTTGATCTCGCCACCGTCCTGGGTGAAGTCCACGATGCGTCGCAGCGCGGCCGCTACCCAGTCCATGTTCTCGGTGCCCGAGGTCATCGAGATCCGGGCACCGGCCGAGATGGCGAACCATTCCACTGGCGCCTGCAACTGCGCCGCCAGATCGATCGCGGCGATGATGCGGGCACATTCGGCCTCGGCGACTGAGCCCAGGGACCTGGTCGGGTCGCCGCACAGCAGCACTCGGCGTACACCCTGCGGGTGCAGGCGCGTGGGAGTGGAGACCAGCCCGACGATGATGCCGGCAGAGTTCTGCCCGCGGGGCCGGTCCACCGGCACCAACGCCCCGGCGGCGTCTAGGTCGTACTCGGTGAAGGTGCCCTCCATCCCGGTGAGCAGGCCCTCCAGTTCGTAGGGATAGACCAGACCGCGACGGCGGGCCCGCAGCGCCTTGGCGTCGTAGTCGTCGAGCGGCTTGAGCAGGTCGGTGGGCGGGTCCTCCACCCGTGCCTCCACGCCGGCCCCGGGCCGGGCGGAGAACTTGATCGACACCGGCACGATCTCCTCGCCGACCATGACCCGGCCTGCGGCCCGCACTTCGGCGATGCCGGCGCCGTCGGTGAGCGGGGTGATCCGGTCCTGCAGTGCAGTCAGGTGGGCGATGTCGGCGTCAACGACGGGCCAGACCGTCACCCAGACATGGTTGTGGTCCAACCTCGCCCCGGCTTCGCCCCCCGAAGCGCGGGCACGGCGGACCGCCTCCAGACAGTTCTCCACCGCCCGTTCGGCGTGCGGGAGGCCGACCACAGTGCCGGCCTCGTCGTGGACGACAGCCAACTGCCGGACCTGTGCCAGCGCGACAAGACGGCGATCGGCGGGATTCTCCCGAGCCACGCACTCGAACAGCAGCACATCTTCGGGCGCCTCGATGCGAGTCAGGTGGAACCCGCGCAACCGCCACAGGTTGAGCCGGCGGCCCACCATCGGGTGCACGCCGTGGACCAGATCGTCCTCGTAGACCTGACCGGCATCGGTGGACCGATAGGTGAAGTAGTCGACCGGGCGGCCGGCTCCAGGGCAGACGGCGATGGTGACCCGGCGAGCCGACTTGGTCAAGCCCAGTTCGGCGACGACGCCGGCCAGGCTGGCCCGAACCTCCTCGACCGTGCCCGGAGCAGACGGCCAGTCCAGATACAGATCCACCACCGCGTGGTCGTTGTCGCCGATGTCGGCCAACTCGCTGGCCAGCGCGTTCAGCAGACCGGACCCGGCGCTGAGTTCGCCGATGTCGCCGGCCGTGGAGACCAGCCGGGTGGTGCGCGCATCGATGACGTAGTCGGCCCGCACCAACGGACGGCCATCGACCACCACCGGCTCCACATTCTCCAGCTCGAACTCCTGGTAGTGCCGGCGTACCAACACCTCCAGCAGAGGCTCCTGGCCGCCGCGGCCCGCGGCCAGCCGCTCGGCCAGCACGCCGACGATGTGCTCCGGGATCGCGGCCAGGGCGGCGATGCGCTCGGCGCGGTCCGGGGTCTGGGGGTCCATCACCAACGAGGCGACCTCGGCCCTGACCTCGGTCAGCACGCTGGCTCGCTCAGCATCGACCAGCGGTTGATCGAACCAGCGAAACCGAACGCTGCGGGCGAGGTCGCCGACGACCGGGAACCGCAACTGGGTCGCCGCTTTGAGGCGTTCGAGCAGACTGCGCAGATGGTCGGCGGACTCCACCGGCGGTGTCAGTGCCTCGGCCCACCGCTGCAGCAGCGCGGTGACGATCTCGGACTCTGCGGCAGGACGCTGCTGGGCCACGAAGATCCGGAGCACTGCCTCCTCCAGTTCGGGGGTCCGGTCCAGACTCTCGACACCGTAGTGGGCCAGCACGCGCCGCAACCGAACCTCGAAGGCGTCGGGGAGTCCGGCGCGCGCGAGGTCGAGGCTGCGCAGGTAGGTGTGGAAGTGCTCGCGTGAGGAGTGCACCCGCAGTTCGGTGTGCCGTTCCTCGTCGATGGCATGGTTGCGGCTCAGTTCGGCGAAGTCGGCGAACATCTCCAACAGTCGGGCCTCACCGGAGAGCACCGCGTCGGTGATCCGGTCGGACTCGGCCAGTTCGGCGCGCGCACCGAGGTAGTCGGTCAGCGCCCTTCGCCGGTCGGCCGCGTCCAGGTCGAAGCCGGTCAACGCTGCGGTCAGATCTGCCAATCGCAGCGCGACCCGGTCCCCGGGATCGGTGGGGGCCGGCTCGTTGGGCAGGTCGAGGCTCGCTCCGCTGACCGCGGTGGCCTCGAAAGCGTCGCTGAGGGGCTCGAGTCGGATCATCGGGGCACCGGCCTCCACCTGGTGGCCGGCCCTGACCAGCACGCTGGTGATGCGGGCTGCGAACGGAGCCGGGATGACCGTCTCCATCTTCATCGACTCCAGCACCAGCAGGGGCGCGCCAGCCTCCACCTCCGAACCGGCCTCGACCGGGGTGGCCACCACCAACGCGGGGGAGGGAGCTCGCAGCGCCCCCTGGTCGTCGAGGCTGATCCGATGGCTGACTCCGTCGACCTCGACCAGGTGGGTTCGGCCGTGGATCGCCGACAACACCCGATACCGCCGACCGGCCAGGGTCAGCCTCGAGTGCAGGGCGTCGAGACGTTCCAGGTGGACGGTCGCCTCAGCGGACCCCTCGCCGGTTTCGACCTGCATCCGATAGCGGTCGGCACCGAGTTTGCGGGTGATGACCGCGTAGGACCGACCACGCAGGGTGAAGTTGCGCGGCTCGCCGACAGCGTGCTGCACCTGTGGCCGTCCGCCGTGGGCGGTGGAGAGCAGATGGGCCGTCTCTGCGCGGGTCTGCTCCTCGTGAGCCTCCAGGGCGGCGGCCAGGAGCGCCACGTCGGCATGCTCGACGGTCGCGAGGCGTCCCTGGCTGCGGGCGGCGTCGATCCAGGCAGTGTCGGCCCAGACCGGTTCGCCGGCGGTCACTTCGCTCTGGTCGAGCAGGTCGAGAACGAAACTCTTGTTGGTGGTGCCCTGCTCGATGACGACCGAGGTCTGTCGCATCGCTCGACGCAGCCGGGCCAACGCCTCGGTGCGGTCTGAGCCCCAGGCGACGACCTTGGCGATCATCGAGTCGAAGTCGGCGGGGATGGTGTCTCCCTCGGCCAGTCCGGTGTCGACCCGAATGCCGGGGCCCGACGGGAGTTCGAGCAACTGCACCCGACCGGGGGCCGGGGCGAAGTCGCGGTCGGCGTCCTCAGCGTTGAGCCGCGCTTCGACGGCATGGCCGCGCTCGACGGGACGCTGACCGTCCGGGGTCAGGTCGGCCAGCCTGCCCCCGGCAGCCACCCGGATCTGCGCCTTGACCAGGTCGATCCCGGTGACCGCCTCGGTGACCGGATGCTCCACCTGGAGCCGGGTGTTGACTTCCAGGAACGCGAAGGTGCGGTCCTCGGGCTGGTAGAGGAACTCCACCGTTCCTGCGCCGGCGTACCCGACCGCGACGGCGAGCCGCTCGGCGGAGGACTTCAACTCGGCGACCTGGTCGGGTGAGAGCAGTGGGGAGGCGGATTCCTCGATGACCTTCTGGTTGCGACGCTGGATAGAGCAGTCGCGGACACCGACCGCCCAGGCGTCGCCGTGAGTGTCGGCGATGAGTTGCACCTCGACGTGCCGCGCGCCGGTGACGACCCGTTCGAGGAACACGACCCCCGACCCGAAGGCGCGCATCGCCTCGTCCCTGGTTCGCTGGTAGGCATCGGTCAGTTCGCCCGGGTTGGTGACCTTGCGAATGCCCCGCCCACCGCCGCCGGCGGTGGCTTTGAGCATCATCGGGTAGCCGATCTCCTCGGCTGCGGCGAGAGCGGCTTCGAGGGTGTCGACCGACCCACCGCTCCACGCGGCGACCGGTACGCCGACCTCTTCGGCGACCAATTTCGCTCCGATCTTGTCTCCGAGTCTGCGCATCGAATCGGCACTCGGGCCGATGAACACGACGCCGAGGTCGTCGCAGAGTTCAGCGAAAGCCGGGTCCTCGGCCACGAAACCCCAACCGACCCAGGCGGCTTCAGCCTGGGTCTGGGTCAGCGCCTCGCGCAGCACACCCAGGTCGAGGTAGGGCCGCGCCGAGGCGGGACCAAGCAGATAGGCCTCGTCTGCCTCCCGGACGAACCGGGCATCCCGCTCACCGGTGGTGTGCAGTGCGATGGTCACCAGGTCCGCGCCGTCAGCCTGGAGGTCGCGCACTGCGTTGATGAGTCGCATCGCCGACTCGCCTCGGTTGACGATCGCAATCCGTCGGAACATCGGCACCTCCAGGGTGGGAATCTCGTGCTGTCGGCGTCCGGACGGCCCGCCGCCACAGGAAGAGTGACCCGCGTCGGGGGTTACGCGCGAGTCACAACCTGAGGAAGTCCTCACATTCTAGGGACGGTCCCGGCTCCGTCAAATGCAGGTCGTCGGTCAGGCGCCGCGGTCATATTGACATTGGTCGATATGATCTGCAGGGTGGTGCTGTCCCGAGGAGGAACCGTGACCGACAAACCCAGTGTGCTGTTCATGTGCGTCCACAACGCCGGCCGCTCCCAGATGGCTGCCGGCTATCTGCGCACGATGGCCGGCGACCGGATCGAGGTGCTCTCGGCCGGCTCCCGGCCCGGCACGTCCCTGAACCCCGTCGCCGTCGAGGCGATGGCCGAGGAAGGCATCGATATCTCCGCAGCCATCCCACAGTTCGCCTCCGAAGAGGTGATGCGCACCGCCGACGTGGTGATCACCATGGGTTGCGGCGACGAGTGCACCTACTACCCCGGCAAGCGCTACTTGGACTGGCCCCTGGACGATCCCGCCGGACAGGGCCTCGAGATGGTCCGAGGCGTGCGTGACGACATCAAGGCACGGGTCGAGGCGCTGATGGGTGAACTGTTGACTGACTGACGCGGCAGACGCGCTCAAAGCGGACCCGCCCCCAGTGGTGTCCGGACTGGCCGAGGGTGCAGAGTTGGACCCATCGGCGCGCGTGCGGCCTGCGACGCCGTGTCGTGCGCGACAGGCCGCAGGAGAGGTAGGACCCCGATGACCACAACCCCGACATACCAGGTGACCAACCCGGCCACCGGTGAAGTGCTGGAGAGCTTCCCCTTCGCCACCGACGCCGAGATCGAGTCGGCGATCGCGCAAGCAACCGATGCGTTCGCGGCTTGGAAGGCGACCCCGATCGCCGAGCGCGCCGCGGTCGTTCAGCGGGTCGCAGACCTGTTCGTCGAACGGGCCGCGGCCTTGGGCGCGATCATCGAGGTCGAGATGGGCAAGCGCCTCTCCGGTGGCGTCGGAGAAGCCGAGTTCTGTGGCGACATCTTCGGCTACTACGCGTCCGAGGGCCCCAGCCTGCTGGCTGCCACCGACCTGCCCGGCCACGAGGGCAAGGGCCGCATCGAGCGGCTGCCGATCGGCCCGGTGCTGGGCATCATGCCGTGGAACTACCCCTACTACCAGGTCGCCCGATTTGCCGGCCCGAACCTGGTCGCCGGCAACCCGGTGCTTCTCAAGCACGCCGAGAACTGCCCGCGGTCCGCGCTCGCCATCGCTCAGATCATGACCGATGCCGGCATACCGGCCGGGGTCTACTCCAACGTCTTCGCGACTCACGAGCAAGTCGCTGCGCTGATCGCCGACAAGCGGTTGCGCGGGGTCTCGTTGACCGGCTCGGAGCGGGCCGGCACCGCGGTGGCTGCCGAGGCAGGCAAGAACCTGAAGAAGGTCGTCCTCGAACTCGGCGGGTCCGACCCCTACATCATCTTGGACACCGACGACGTCGACGGTGCCGCCGAGACGGCCTGGGCCACCCGGATGGAGAACGTCGGTCAGGCCTGCAACTCCAACAAGCGAATGATCGTGATGGATGCGGTCTACGACGACTTCGTTTCCGCCCTGACCAGCCGCGCCGCCGCGATGAAGCCGCGCACTGCCGGGGACGACTCCGATGAGTCCTACTCTCCGATGGTCTCGCGCAAGGCGGCCGAGAACCTGCTCGCTCAGGTGCGCGACGCGGTCGACCAGGGTGCCACCGTGCATGCCGGCGGCACCCTTTCCGACGGAGCTTTCTTCGCTCCCACCGTCTTGACCGGGGTCACCCCGGCAATGCGGGCCTTCACCGAGGAGCTGTTCGGACCGGTCGCGGTGGTCTACAAGGTCAGCACCGACGACCAAGCGGTGGAACTGGCCAACAGTGTCGACTTCGGACTCGGTGGCTGTGTCTGGAGCACCGACGAGGCACGGGCGATCACGGTCGCCGAACAGCTCGATGTCGGCATGGCGAACGTCAACACCCCGGCAGGAGAGGGCGCCGACATCCCGTTCGGGGGCACCAAGCGCTCAGGGTTCGGTCGTGAGCTCGGTCCGTTGGGCATCGACGAGTTCCTCAACAAGCGGCTCTTCTACGTCGAGCGCTGAGCACTGCCGGCCGTCAACGATCGAGGGTCGGAGGGGTCGGAGGTCGCCGTTCGCCCTCGCAGCGATGCGAGCCAGAGCGCCGCAGCGCCTGCGAACAACCCGAAACCCACCCAGAATCGGACTCCCGGCCAGGACCAGCCACCGGTCCCGGTCGCGGCGGCCGCGGAATCGGTCGACGTACCCGATCCCTCCCCTGACCCGGTGCTGGGCACAGAGGTCTGCGCGGCGACCTCACCGACCGAGAAGTTGATCTGACCGGTCATCTGGTGGCCGTCGCTCGACACCACCCGGTAGGCCGCCACGAAGACGCCGTGTTGGTCGCTAGGACCGACCGCCTGGGTAACGGTCGCGCCATCGATGGTGGCATCCCCAGTGGCCAGTGCGGAGCCGTCCGGTGCAGTGACCACGACGTACGCCGGCGCCGATAGTTCTGCGTCGAAGGTGAAGGAGACCTCCGTCGGCACAGCGTCGAGCGCTGCTCCGGATGCGGGGACGGTAGCGACCAGTTTGGCGTCGGCCGAGGCCGGAGCAGTCGTGCCCGCAACCACCAGCACGAGGACCCCCAGCAGCAACACCTTCTTCATCAGGACCCCGAACCTCATCAGGACTCCAACAGATGCTGTCCGACGAACTCACCCTCTGCGGCCCCCGGCGGCAACGCGTAGACGGCCGACCCGATATGGGTGATCCACTGATTGAGTCGGTCAGAGGAGGCCAGCCGCCTCTGTACTGCGTTGAACTGGGCGTCCACGTCGGCGACATAGGCCAGGAAGATCAGCCCCGAGTCTTCGCCACCGGGCTGGTCGGGGTCCGGCACGGTGTAGTTGTAGGGTCGCCGCAGCATTCGTTCGCCGGCGGTCTGAGCGGTCGCCAGTGCCATGTGGCTGACCGGGTCGATCACCGGCAGCCCCAGGCTGTCGGTGGCCCCGAAGTCTGCGGTGTCGTCCTCGCGGGTGCCACTCAGCGGGGCCCCGTTGTCCAGATTGCGGCCGATGACCGCCTCGCGACTGGTCCGGTCAACCTCGTCCCAGGTGTCCAGGTGCATCCGGATCCGGCGAACCACCATGAACGTGCCTCCATTGAGGTCGGCTCGGTTCGACCAGATCAGCGAGGCGAAGTCGGGATCCGCCTCCGCCGGGTTGACGGTGCCGTCGACCTGGCCCATCAGGTTGCGGGGCGTCTGACTCACCGGCGTCATCTGGCTGGCGTTGCGGAACCCGTGCTGGATCCAGCGCACCGTTCCGAAGGCGGCCGAGTCCTTCAACAGCATCCGACGCGCGTGAGCCGACGTGGTCGGGTCGTCGGCACACAACTGCACCGCGACATCGGTCTGTCCCCAGTGCTCCTGGAGCGCGTCGGTGCCGAATGCCGGCAGCGGCTCCAGACCGTCGCCGTCCAGGAGGTGGTTCATCACCCTCGGCCCGAAGCCGAAGGTGACCGTCAGCCGGGCAGGCAGGTCGGCCAGTTCGGGCTCGTTGTCGGCCAACGGTGGTGCCCCGCGAGTCAACCGGGCGGCGTCGTCGCTGAGCAGCCGCATCATGCGTGCCAGGTCGTCGCGCCCGACCCCGGGAGCCAGGTCGATGCCGACCAGAGCCAGGTGGGCCTGCGCCATCGTGGCGATACCGGCTTGGTGAGCCCCGTGGAAGGGTTCGATGCGGTTGCCTGGCAGGGGTTGAGAGACCACGGGCGCGTTCGTCGCCCCGCCGGCGGCCTCCGGCTCGATCGCGGACGCCGCAGTCCAGCCGACCCCCGCGCCGCCGAGAGCGACCGCGCCGCCCTGCAACAGCCGTCGACGGTCGAGGCCCGGACGCGCCATCACATGCCGTCCATGTCCGGGTTCTCCTCGTAGTTCTCGTTGGCACCGGCGTAGTCCTTGACGACCGCCTCGACGTCCATCGACGAGCCGTCGTCGAAGGTGAGGGTCAGGGTCACCTCCGAGCCGGGTTCGAGGTCGGCGGTCACGTCCATGAACATGATGTGATTACCGCCCGGGACCAGTTCGACCGAGCCGCCGGCGGGGATGGTGTATCCGCCGTCCTTCTGCTGCATCTGCATCGTGCCGTCAGCCATCACGGTCTCGTGCAGTTGGACGGTGTCGGAGACCGACGTGCTGGCTGAGACCAAAGTGACCTCGGCGTCGCCGGAGTTGCTCAGGGTGCCGAATGCGGCCGACATCTCACCAGACCCGACCGCCTTGAC
This sequence comes from Nocardioides sp., assembly GCA_051306135.1. Classification (GTDB taxonomy): domain Bacteria; phylum Actinomycetota; class Actinomycetes; order Propionibacteriales; family Nocardioidaceae; genus Nocardioides. The sequence continues at coordinate 20,941 of JBPPMQ010000138.1, forward strand.
CCACGGGTCAGCCATGGACACCACGGCCGCCTCCGAGCGCATCGGTGCGGTCGTGGAGTCTGGGGCCGCTGCTGAGTTCGAGTCACTGCCGCAGGCCGTCAGGGACAAGGCGACCAACGAGGCGGCAAGGGCGAGGACAAACTTCACATCTGACTCCTGAGGTGTGGCCCCACACTGGGCCGGCGCCAGCAGCCTTGCATCGCACCGGCCCGATCCCAAGTCGGTTCAGGGACTTCTCAGGGTCTGGGTCGGCAGTGACCTGGACCTCAAGGCCCGTCCGGCACGGCCCGAGAAGGCAATGTGGCCTGTCTCACCCACCGGTGGGGGTGGTGAAACCTGTCACAGACCTGAGAAGGTGACGGCGGACCGCGTTGAGGCGGAACCGGATGGGAGTCAGACATGCTGATCGGTGTGCCAGGTGAGAGCCAGTCGGGTGAGACGAGGGTCGCCGCGACACCCACGACAGTCAAGCAACTGGTCGGATTGGGTTACGACGTCGTCATCGAGCCCGGCGCTGGCTTGAAGTCCACCTTCACCGACGCTGCCTACCTCGAGGCGGGCGCCGGCATCGGGGACCCCTGGGCTGTCGACGTGGTCTTCAAGATCAATGCGCCGTCCCCTGACGAGATCGAGCGACTCAGGGACGGCGCCACCCTGGTGAGCCTGCTCGCGCCGGCACTGAACCCGGATCTGGTCGCCTCGTTGGCTGCCAGGCCGATCACCGCTCTGGCCATGGACGCTGTGCCGCGGATCAGTCGGGCCCAGAGCCTGGACGTGCTCAGCTCGATGGCCAATATCGCCGGCTACCGGGCGGTGGTCGAGGCGGCCCACCAGTTCGGCCGCTTCTTCACCGGCCAGGTGACAGCTGCCGGCAAAGTGCCTCCAGCCACGGTGCTGGTCGCCGGCGTCGGGGTGGCCGGCCTCGCGGCCATCGGAGCGGCTTCCTCGCTCGGAGCGGTGGTCCGGGCGACCGACCCCCGTCCCGAAGTCGCCGACCAGGTCGCATCCCTGGGCGGCCACTACCTGCCGGTGGTGGTCGACGAGCAGGCGCAGGTCTCCACCGACGGCTACGCCAAGGCGACCTCGGAGGCCTACAACGACGCCGCCGCCAGGCTGTATGCCGACCAGGCCCGCGAGGTCGACATCATCATCACCACTGCTCTCATTCCCGGCCGCCCGGCGCCTCGACTGATCACCGCCTCCGACGTCGCCGCCATGAAGCCCGGCTCGGTCATCGTCGACATGGCCGCGGCCCAGGGCGGCAACGTGGAGGGCAGTGTCGCCGGCGAGCTGGTGCACACCGACAACGGCGTCACCATCATCGGTTACACCGACCTGGCCGGTCGTCTGCCCGCCCAGGCCTCCCAGCTCTTCGGCACCAACCTGGTCAACCTCGCCAAGCTGGTCACCCCCGCCAAGGACGGGGTGTTCGCCCTGGACCTCGACGACGTGGTCCAGCGAGGCATGACGGTCGTGCACAACTCAGAGATCCTGTGGCCACCTCCGCCAGTTCAGGTCAGCGCCGCGCCGGCGGCAGCCCCTGCAACGACGCCGACCCCGCAACCGGTCAAGGCGCCGACCCCGGCGTGGGTGAAGTTTGCGGGGCTGGGCGCCGGTCTGGTGGCGTTCTTCCTGGTCAATGCCACCGCCCCTCAGCCGATCCCGGAGCACTTCACCGTGCTGATGCTCTCGGTGGTGATCGGGTTCTATGTCATCGGCAATGTCGCGCACGCCCTGCACACGCCGCTGATGAGCGTGACCAACGCCATCTCCGGAATCATCGTGGTCGGCGCGATGGGGCAGATCCTGACCGACGACTCGGTGGTCCAGGCGCTGGCATTCGTGGCCATCTTGCTGGCCTCCATCAACGTCTTCGGAGGCTTCGCAGTGACCCACCGCATGCTCTCGATGTTCCGGAAAGGGTGAGCCGGTGTCCATCGACTCCATGCTGACCGCTGCCTTCGTGGTCTCCGCGCTGCTGTTCATCCTCTCCCTGGCCGGCCTGGCCAAGCACGAGACCGCACGCTTCGGGCTCTGGTGCGGCATCGGCGGTATGACGCTGGCCTTGGCGACTCTGGTCGTCGACATCGTCGATGCCGGTCTCGATGCAGACATGGGGGGCGCGGTGGCGCTGCTGGTCGTCGCGGTGGTCATCGGAGCCGCGATCGGCCTGTGGCGCGCCAAGGTCGTGGAGATGACCGAGATGCCGCAACTGATCGCGTTGTTCCACTCCTTCGTCGGCCTCGCCGCCGTGCTGGTCGGCTGGAACTCCTACCTGGAGCACAGCGGCTACACCGGTTCGTTGGCGCGCATCCACGACGCCGAGGTCATCATCGGGGTGTTCATCGGCGCGGTCACCTTCACCGGTTCGCTGGTTGCCTACGGCAAACTGAGTGCCCGATTGAAGTCGGCACCGCTGGTGCTGCCCGGCAAGAACTGGATCAACCTCGGGTCGCTGGCGGTCTTCGTGGTGCTGACGATCTGGTTCGTCTCCGACCCGACCGACTGGCTGTTGATCCTGGCCACCGCCCTGGCCCTCGGACTCGGCTGGCACCTGGTCGCCTCCATCGGCGGTGGCGACATGCCGGTGGTGGTCTCGATGCTCAACAGCTATTCGGGCTGGGCCGCCGCCGCTGCGGGATTCCTGCTCAACAACGACCTGCTCATCGTCACCGGCGCGCTGGTCGGGTCCTCGGGTGCCTACCTGAGCTACATCATGTGTCAGGCGATGAACCGGTCGTTCATCTCGGTCATCGCCGGTGGGTTCGGTATCGAAGCGGGGCCGGCGACCCAGATCGACGGAGAACACCACGAAACCCAGGCAGCCGAGGTGGCCGAACTGCTCAAGGACGCCTCCAGCGTCGTCATCACTCCTGGCTACGGCATGGCGGTGGCCCAGGCGCAGTATCCGGTGGCTGAACTGACCCGGAAGTTGCGTGAGGCCGGAATCGAGGTGCGCTTCGGTATCCACCCGGTCGCTGGCCGCCTGCCCGGGCACATGAACGTGCTGCTCGCCGAGGCGAAGGTGCCCTACGACATCGTCCTGGAGATGGACGAGATCAACGACGACTTCGCGTCGACGAGCGTGGTGCTGGTCATCGGCGCCAACGACACGGTCAACCCCGCCGCCGCCGAAGATCCGGGCAGTCCGATCGCCGGGATGCCGGTGCTGCGGGTCTGGGAGGCCGAGAACGTCATCGTGTTCAAGCGCTCGATGGCGTCGGGCTACGCCGGGGTCGCGAACCCGCTGTTCTGGCGGGACAACGCGCAGATGCTGTTCGGGGACGCCAAGGACCGCGTCGAAGACATCGTCAAGGCGCTCTGAGCGGTACGGGTCCGGGTCCTGCGACACGGCGGAACCCCCGCGGGAGGGCGGGGAGACGGGGCGGCAGCAGAACGGCCCCCGTCGCTGGCGAGAGCTCAGAGGGCCGATCCGTACACCCCCCGGGACTTGAACCCGGAACCCACTGATTAAGAGTCAGTTGCTCTGCCAATTGAGCTAGAGGTGCGCAGCACGCGAAGGCGAGCCGAGGGACAACGATAGCATGGCGCCCGTGACCGCTCCCGTTCGGCTGCCGGCCGGCGAACTCGCCCCGGACTTCACGTTGACCGACCAGCGCGGGCAGCCGTTCACGCTGTCGAGCACGCGCGGCCAGAAGGCGATCGTGTACTTCTACGGCGAGGCCGGCACCCCCGCCTGCACGAGCCAGGCCTGCGACTTCCGCGACAACATGGCTGTCTTCGAGCGGGCCGGATACCGAGTGGTCGGCATCTCGCGCGACGAGCCGACGGTGAACGCCGGGTTTGCGAAAACCGAGAGGCTGCCGCAGGTCATCCTCAGCGATCCGACCCGGGAGGTGCACGAGCGCTACGGCACCTACGGCGAGAAGCTGCTCTACGGCCGGACGGTGACGGGGGTGATTCGGGCGACCTTCATCCTGGATGAAGCGGGTCGCATCGAACTGCCGCTGTACAACATCAAGGCGACCGGGCACGTCGCGATGTTGCTCAAGAAGCTTCGTCTCGCCCGCTGAGCCACCCGGCGACCGACGTCGAGATCAGCAGCAGGAATCCGCCGAC
>JBPPMQ010000162.1:0-4082 GCA_051306135.1 Nocardioides sp.
TCGTCGCCGGGGGAAACCCCGTAACGGTCGAGGGTGTAACCCATCAGTTTGGAGAAGACCGGCCCGGCGACCGAACCACCCCCGCCGCCGTTGCGCGGGTTCTGGAGGACGACATAGATGGTGAACTTCGGATCCTCGGCAGGTGCGAACCCGGCGAAGGAGACGGTGTTGGTGCCGTCATAACACTGGCACTCGGAGTTGGCGCGTTGCGCGGTGCCGGTCTTGCCAGCCACCACGAACCCCGGCACGTTGGCTGCCGGAGCGACCCCGACGTCGGGCTTGACCACCAGTTGCATCATCTCGCCGACCTGTTTGGCGGCCCTGGTCGAAATCACCCGGGAGCGAACGGTCTGGTCGGTGCCGACCTTGACGCCGGCGTTCGTGGTGGCGGTGCCGGCGATGATGCTCGGGCTGACCCGGACCCCTGCGTTGGCGATGGTGTTGACCGCTGCGGCCATCTGGAGGGCGTTGACCGAGATCGACTGGCCGAAGTCGATGCGGTCCTCCATCCAGTCGGCCCATTGGCTCGCGGCCGGGACGATGCCTGCGGACTCCCCGAGGACTCCGATGTCCGTGGTCTGGCCGAGCCCGAACCTGGTCAGGTAGGAGTGCAACTGCCCCGGGCGGTAGCGGTTGCCGGCCATCACGGTGCCGACGTTGGAGGAGCGTGCGATCACCCCGGCCAGAGTCAGTTTCTCGATATCGTGGCTCCACCAGTCGTGGATGGCTTTGCCGCCGCTGAGGTAGGACCCGGGAACCTTCAGTTTGGTGCTCGGGGTGACCAGACCGGCGTCGAGGAGCCCAGCGACGGTGAGCACCTTCTGCACCGATCCGGGTTCGTAGACGTCTTTCATGGCCCGCGAACTGCGGTCGGCCCTGGGCGACGCCTGCGGGTCGGTGGCGTCGAAGGTGGGGGCGTCTGCCAGCGCAAGCACCTCACCGGTCTTGCGGTCCATGATGATCGCGGTGCCGGACTCGGCATCGGCCTGCGAGATCGCTTGGGCCACGGTCCGTTGGGCATACCACTGCAGGTCGGCATCGATGGTGGTCCGCAAGGTGTTGCCGTCGACCGCCGGGGTGGTCTGCGACTCCCCCAGTGGCACCTGGTTGCCACCGCCGACCATGTAGGAGGTCTCCCCGTCGGTGCCGGACAGGAAGTCGTCGAAGTTGAGTTCGAATCCGGCTAGCGGTTCATCGATGCCGACGAAGCCCACCAGGTTGGCGGCGACATCGTGGCCGGGATAGTCGCGCACCGGGTCGCGCCGGGTGAACAGCCCGTCGAATCCTTTCGCCTCAGCCTCACTGATCGCGTTGGTCGCGGTGGTGGCCGGCACTCGGCGGGCGATGTACTGGAAGCGGGAGTCCTCGACCTGGAGTCGTTGGACGGTCTGGGCGTAGTCGAGGTCGAGTCGGTTGGCCAGGAACTTCGCCATCGCGGCGGCCTTGCCGGGCTCCACCTCCGCGGGGTCCACCGCGATCATCAGTCCGTCGATGGAGTCGGCCAACGGCTTGCCGTTGCGGTCCAGAATCTCGCCCCGCTTGGCGGGCAGCACCACGGTCACGGTGTTCTCGGCCGAACTCATCGCGGCATACCCGTGGGGGTCGATGCCTTGGAGTTGCACCAGTCGCCCCGCGAAGACCGAGAGCACCATGGCGATGCCGATGAAACCGATCCGGAGTCGCAGGTTCGCAGAGCCGCGCCGACCCGTTACCTTGCCCACTGCTCTCCTCCGATGCCGACCTGCGGGTTTCCAGTCAACCCTGAACGACCTCGCGATCCGGACTGTGGCGAGGCGTGTCGGGGCGTTGATCCCATAGCTGGGTGGGCCCGGAGTCAGCGACCGAAGTCGGGTTTGACCACCGGGGACCACAACCGGGGAGTGTTCTCCCCGGTCGCCGGCGTCGGTGTGCCGGTGACTTCCCCGGAGGTGAGGTCGACCCAGGCCAGGGTCGAAGGAATCACCAGGCCGAGTCGTTGGGCTTTCTCGGCGACCTGTTGCGGGTCGCTCATCTGCTGAAGTTCCAGGGTCAGACTCTCCTGCTGCTCGGCCAGCACACTGGCTTGGTGACGCAGGTTGGTCTCGACGAACGCCGCTTGTTGCATCTGGGTGTTGAAGCAGAGCAGGCCGACCACGCCACCGACCAGCATCACCGACAAGAGCAGGATGAACGGGAACCGCGGAGCCGCGACCCGGGGACGCTGGACCAGCGAGAGCCGGGCCCGCTGCGCGGCCGCGGCGTCGATCCATGGGGTGATCCGCTGACGCAGTTGGACGGCGGGAGTGGACATCACGCGGCTCCTCGAATGCGTTCGATGGCACGCAACCGGACGGATGCGGCTCTCGGGTTCAGCTCGATCTCGTGTTCGTCTGCTTGTTCGGCGCCGCGGGTGACCAGGCGCAGGGCGGGCTCTGAACCGGCGGGGACGAAGGGCAGATCCAGTGGCACCTCGGACCGGGTGGCTGCGGTGAAGGCCTGCTTGACGATGCGGTCCTCCAAGGAGTGGTAGGACTCCACGACGACCCGGCCACCGACGCCGATGACCTCGATGGCGGCCGGGATGGCACGACGCAGCACGGCCAGCTCGTCGTTGACCTCCATGCGCAGCGCCTGGAAGGTTCGTTTGGCGGGGTGTCCACCGGTGCGCCTGGCAGGAGCGGGGATGGTGTCGTAGAGCAGCTCGACCAGCTGCTGGCTGGTGGCGAAGGGCCGGCCCTCGCGGCGCCGCACGATCTCCTCGGCGATCCGGCGAGCGAACTTCTCCTCGCCGAAGTCGCGCAGCACCCGGGTCAGGTCCGGCGCGGTGTAGGTGTTGAGCACTTCGGCGGCGCTCAGGCCCGTGGTCGGGTCCATCCGCATGTCCAACGGCGCGTCGGTGGCGTAGGCGAAGCCGCGTTCTGGCAGGTCGAGCTGCATGGAGCTGACGCCGAGGTCGAACAGCACCGCGTCGACCTCGGTCAGGCCGAGGTCGCTGATCACCTCGGGAAGTTCGTCGTACACCGCGTGTATGCCGGTGAAGCGCTCACCGAACTCGGCGAGTCTGACCCCGGCTCGGCTCAGCGCCTCGGGGTCGCGGTCGATGCCGATCACCCGCGCAGTCGGCACTCGGGACAGGATCGCGTGGGTATGGCCGCCCAGACCGAGGGTGCAGTCGACCAAGACCGCCGACTCGTGGGTCAGGGCCGGGGCTAGCAAGGCAACGATGCGGTCGAGCATGACCGGCTCGTGTCCCCACTGTTGCACTGTCTCGACCCTTGCGTTTCGGCACCCGGCCAGCGGGCGGCAGACATTTCGATCTGGTTGACGATCCGGATGGTCGTCGGGTGCCGGTCGGCGCCTGTCGGCGCCTGGGGCGGGGTGCGGATCGGTCGGACCAGGTCTTGGGCCACGGCTCCTCGAGAAGCGGGGAAGTGCTCCTCGGGGGGCCCACTGAGATCGGGGAAGTGAACTCAGTGGCAAGCGTCGCCAAGACCTCGTCCGGCAGATCCGCTGTTCAGTTGGTACTGCTGTTCGGTCTGGTACTGCTGTTCGGTTTGGTACTGCTGTTCGGTTTGGTACTGCTGTTCGGTTGGTGCGAGCACTCAGTCGGTTCCCCCCGGGACACTCGGTCCCGGCGTGACCGCGTCGAGTTCTGAGAAGCCCTCGGCTGCCTCGGCGTCGTAGTCCAGCCACTTGGCCTGATCCCAGATCTCGATCCGAGTCCCGACGCCGATGACGGCGACATCCTTGGTCAGTCCTGCGTAGGCCCGCAGCAACGGTGGGATGACCACTCGCCCCTGCTTGTCGGGGACGCCTTCCTCAGCTCCTGAGAAGAAGGTCCGAGCGATCGCCCGGGACTCTTTCAGGCTCTGCGGATTCGACATCACCGCCGCGGCCTCGGCTTCGAACGTCTCGCGTGGCCAGACGACCAGGCACTTGTCCTGACCTCTGGTGACCACGACGCCCGCTGCCAGTTGCTCTCTGAATTTCGCGGGGAGGAAGAGCCGGCCCTTCTCATCGAGACGCGGCGTGAAGGTGCCCATGAAAACCATGCGGCGCCTCCACTCTGGTGGAACTCCCTCCACTTCGCCCCACCCTACCCC
>JBPPMQ010000184.1:0-34186 GCA_051306135.1 Nocardioides sp.
TCGCAACGGAGCTGACGCCCTACTGTCCCACGGGCGCGACGGGCCTGAGCGGCCAGTTGGGAAAAGGCGATCGTGCGTCGGCACCCGAGCCGGTGTTTGCGCGGCTGGGCTGAGCTCCTGCGCCGTGCCTCATGCCGCCGGCCCACTCGGCCTACTCCCGGCTCAGCAACTCCCGTCCCTGCCAGTTAATCAATAGACGTGACACGCGAACACATGCCCTTGCCATAGTTATCGCGTGTCGTCGCAGGCCTCTTAGCGGGGTGGGGCTCAGCTGGCCTGGAGCGAGCCGGCCAGCGCCGAGATCTCCGCGATGCCGACCCGGCAACAGCCACCGACTAGACGGGCCCCCGCCGCGATCCAGGACGCGACATCGGCAGTGTCGAAGGCAGGCTCCCCCGTCCAACAACGCCGGTCGGCGTCCCATCCCTGGCCGCTGTTCGGATACACAATCCCGGGGGCCATCCCGTGGAGCGCCGTCAAGGCTGCCAACACGTCAGGCGGTGCGGTGCAGTTGACCCCGACAGCGATGACTTCGGGCACCTGAGCGGCCATCTTGAAGGCCTGGTCCAGTGGCTCGCCCGCTCGCGTCTTGCCCCCGACCGACGACACAGACAGCCACGCCGGATGCCCGGACCCGGAGATCTCGGCGAGCAGGGCCTCCACCTCGGCCAGGCACGGGATCGTCTCGCAGGCCAACACATCGGCCCCGGCCGAGCCCAACACCTCCAGGCGCGGCCGGTGGAACGCCCGCAGTCCAGCCACGTCGAGGTCGTAGTCGCCACGGTATTCCGAGCCGTCGGCAAGAACTGCGCCATAGGGACCGACCGACGCGGCCACCCAGCCACCAGGTGAGACCTCGTCGCGAGCCTCGGCAGCCAGCCGAACGCTGGTCCGCAGCAGGTCCTCGACCTCGGCAGAACTATGCCCGAGCGCCTCGAAGTTCTCGAAGCCGACCTGGTACGACGCCGAGATGGCGACCTCGGCTCCGGCCCGGAAGAGGTCCCGGTGTGCGGAACGGATCGCGTCGGGGTCGTCGACCAGCAGTCGGGCCGACCACAGAGCCGAGCTCAGGTCATGCCCCTGGGCCTCCAACAGCGTGGCCAATCCCCCGTCCAAGACCACGACCCGTTCGGCGATGACATCGGCAACTGAGCGGCGCACGGACCCATCCTTCCAGCCGATCGGCAGCGGCCGTTGCCCGAGGGTGTCAGCCCAGGCCCAACTCGTCGTCCGCGGAATCGATCATCGTGGTCCTGACGATGCCGTGGTCGAGAAGTTCGCCGACCAGACGCTGGGTGATCGTGGCGGCGTCCTCACCAGGAGGTTCCCCGAACTGTGCGACCAGCGACGCGACGACCGAGCCGATCGCGACCCAGCCATCCTCAGGCACGGCGAGCAGCACCGCGCTAGCCAACTCAGAGAGCACCACCACCTGGTCGTCGACGAACACAGCGGCGAGGTGGTTGTGGACCAACACGTCCTGCAGAGCCCCGCGGGCGAGCACCTCGCCGGTCATGAGACCAACTCCCGCAGCAGCGGGTCAAGGGTCGCCGCCTCGGCATAGCGGACGTGCCGGACCCCGCGGGCCTGCTCGATCGCGGTGGCCAACACGTGCAGCGGCCTGTCGTGGCGGGCCAGTTGGAACGACTCCTTGGCCAGCCGCGGCAGCGCATCCATCAAGTCGACCTCAGTCATGACCGGCTGCGCCTGGTCGGGGTCCCGGTCGATGAGCACGATGGCCCGCAGGACGCAGACCGCGGCAGGCAACCCCAGGCCGAGTTCGTCGGGCGAAAGTTGATCCTTGCGCCAGTCGTCGGTCACGATACTCAGCGGTTTCGGGTAGGCGACCATCACCCCGTCCGGCCCGACACCGGCCGACTCGTCGGACAGATAGCCCCAGCGGGGACCCAGAGTGCGAGCCAGGGTCGTCTTCCCGGTCCCAGACTGAGCAACCAGCAGCACGGTGTTGCCTGATGCGTCAGCCAACGCCGCACCGTGCAGCGTCAGCACCGTGCCGCCTCTGGCGTCGGTCACGGTGCGGTTCATCGTCATCGACAGGGTGTGCAGCGCGGTGGCCTCGTCGGCGTCGTTGACCGGAAGCCTGACGCTGGCTGGTTCGGTGGAATCGGCTGCCAGACAGCGAGACCAGGCCCGACGGACACCGGCCTCGAACTCCGGTGAGACTTCGACGTCGACCCGGACGCCGAGCGCAACCAGTGGCACCACCACCGCTGCACCGGCCGGGACGAGACCCGGCCGCGTCATGGCTGGAGCATCACCTTGACGGCTTCGCGCTGGTCCATCGCCCGGTAGCCGTCGGCCACCTGATCCAAAGCCATCGTGGAGTCGAAGACCAGACCAGGGTTGATTCGACCGGAGAGCACCAGGTCGAGCAGTTCGGGGAGATAGCGGCGGACCGGCGCCATCCCGCCGGCCAGTCCGACGTTGCGGCCGAACATCTGGCCGACCGGAAGATTGACCCCGTGCGGTACGCCGACAAAGCCGACCATCGCACCCGGCCTTGCCGACCGCACCGCAGTGCCCATGGCGTCATCGGTCCCGACGCACTCCAGCGCGGCATCGGCTCCGAGGCCACCGGTGATCTCCCGGACCGCCTCGAGACCCGCCTTGCCTCGCTCGGCAACGATGTGGGTGGCACCGAAGCTGGTGGCGATCGCCTGCCGATCCGGGTGCCGCGACATCGCGACGATCGTCTCTGCCCCCATCACCGAGGCCGCCAGCACGCCACACAATCCCACTGCTCCGTCGCCGACCACGACAGCGGTGCCTCCGGGACGGACCCTGGCTGCGACCGCGGCATGCCAACCCGTGGCCATCACGTCGGTCAGCGCCAGCAGCGAGGGATACAGAGTGGCGTCGTCGTCGGTGACCACCAGCGATCCGTCAGCCTGGGTGACCCTGGCGTATTCGGCCTGCCCCGAGACCGTGAAGCCGAGGTGGGTGCAGGCGGACTGCACGCCGGCCAGGCAGTGCGGACAGGTGTTGTCACAGTGGCAGAACGGCACCAGCACGAAGTCACCCGGCGCCACCCTGGTGACCTGCGAGCCGACCTCCTGCACGACCCCGATGCATTCGTGTCCGATGGTCGAGCCCGGGTTGATCTGGTTCTCACCACGGTAGTTCCACAGGTCCGAACCGCAGATGCAGCCGGCGCTCACCGAAATGACCGCGTCGGTCGGTTCTTGGATGGTGGGCTCAGGGACCTCGCTGAGCCGGATGTCTCGCTCGGCATGAATCGTGGTGGCACGCATGACCACCATTGTCCCATCCCCCTCCACGGAACACGCCAGCGCCAGCCGGTTCTCGATTATCTCATATATGAGTTAGCGTGGACGGCGTGAGTGACGACTATCTGCTTCGCATCGGCGATCTGGTCCGCGACCAACGCAAACTGCGCGGCTTGACCCAGGCACAACTGGCCGACAAACTCGGGACCAGTCAGAGCGCGGTGAACCGGATTGAGAAGGGCCAGCAGAACTTGTCCCTGGAGATGATCGGCAGGATCGCGGAGGCCACCGAGTCTTCACTCGTCGACATCTCGGCCGGCCCAACTCACCTGAGGATCAACGGCCCGACCACCCTCGCCGGCTCGATCGCCGTCAAGACGTCGAAGAACGCGGGAGTCGCGTTGCTGTGCGCCAGCCTGCTCAACCACGGCCGGACCACGCTTCGTCGCGTCGCCCGGATCGAGGAGGTCAACCGACTCATCGAAGTGCTCACCAGCCTCGGTGTGCAGGTCCGCTGGCTCAACGGCGACGGTGACCTGGAGATCGTTCCGCCGCGTGTTCTTCGCCTCGACGCGATCGACGAGGAAGCGGCTCGGCGTACCCGGTCGGTGTTGATGTTCCTCGGGCCACTCATGCACCGGGCAGAGGTTTTCGAGTTGCCCTACGCCGGTGGATGCAATCTCGGTACCCGCACGGTCGAGCCCCACATGGCTGCCCTGGCTCACTTCGGCTTGACGGTGACGGCCACCGAGGGCAGCTACCACGCGGTCTCCCGACCGCGGAACCCGCTGCAGACCATCGTGTTGACCGAACGTGGCGACACCGTCACCGAAAATGCCCTGATGGCCGCAGCGCTCAACCCGGGCACCACCATCCTCCGCAACGCGTCCTCGAACTACATGGTCCAGGACCTGTGTTTCTTCTTGGAGAAGCTCGGAGTCAAGATCGACGGCGTCGGCACCACCACGCTCGCCGTCACCGGGCTCGAGCGCATCGACACCGACGTCGACTACTCACCGGCCGAGGATCCCATCGAGGCCATGTCGCTGTTGGCCGCGGCGATCGTGACCGAGTCCGAAATCACCATCCGCCGGGTCCCCATCGAGTTCCTCGAGATCGAACTGGCCACCTTGGAAGGGATGGGCTTTCGATACCTCCGTGGCCCGGAGTACGTCGCCGAGAACGGTTACACCCGCCTGGTCGACATCACCACCGAGGCCTGCAAACTCAAGGCTCCGCGGGACAAGATCCACCCGATGCCGTTCCCGGGGCTCAACATCGACAACCTGCCGTTCTTCGCCGTCATCGCGGCGGTGGCCGACGGCACCACCATGCTGCACGACTGGGTCTATGACAATCGTGCGATCCATCTGGCTGAACTCAACAAGCTCGGTGCCCACGTGACCCTGCTGGATCCGCACCGGGTGCTGATCGAGGGCCCCACCCAGTTTCGGGGTGCGGAGATCATCTGCCCGCCGGCGCTTCGGCCGGCTGTGGTGATCCTGCTGGCCATGTTGGCTTCGAAGGGAACCAGTGTGCTCCGCTCGACCTACGTCATCGCCCGCGGCTATGAGGATCTCGCCGAGCGACTCAACGAACTCGGCGCCAACATCGAGCCGTTCCGCGACATCTGATGCGCGCGTTCGCTCACCGCGGAGGCGCGGCCCACCCGGATCTGATCGGGTTGGAGAACACCCACGCAGCGTTCCAGAACGCTTACGACCAGGGGTTCCGCTACCTGGAAACCGACCTGCACGCGACCCGCGACGCGGTGCTGGTCGCCTTTCACGACGCCATGTTGGACCGGGTCACCGACTCCACCGGTCGGATTCGTGACCTCACCGCAGCCGAGGTTGCGCAAGCAACCATCCGCGGTCATCGGATTCCAACCATGGCCGACCTTCTCGACGCGTTTCCCGACGTCCACTGGAATGTCGACCTCAAGTCCGACGACGCCGCCAAGCCGTTGCTGGATCTCATCGAGGATCGAGGTGCCCACGACCGGTTCACGGTGGCGGCCTTCTCCCCCGTCCGACTGACCCGCTTCCGGCGGCTGTCGAAGGGACGGGTCGAGACCGCGGCTCACACCTTCGAGGTGCTTGGCTACCGGTTCCTGCCGGGAGCGATCGCGAGCCGGCTCAGTCGGGCTGGAACCCTGCAGGTCCCGATCAAGAACCGCGGTCTGACGGTCCTGACCGATGGGCTCATCACCCGGGCCCACGCATACGGCTGCCGGGTCGATGTCTGGACCATCGACGAGGCCGACCAGATGCATCACCTCATCGACCGTGGGGTCGACGGAATTTTCAGCGACCGCATCGACACGTTGAAATCGGTACTGGTTCAGCGTTCCCTGTGGGACGCAACCGACTAGCCTTCAACAGGCCAGCAACGGTGCGGCCCCGGCAGGAAGGTCTTGGAACATGACCGCAGCAGCGGGTTCCACCAAGCCCCCCGAGATCTCTCCCGAGATGCAGCGAGAACGCCGTGCCTGGTATTGGTACGACTGGGCGAACTCGGCCTTCTACACCACCGTGCTGACAGTCGTGTTCGGTCCGCTGATGGTCACCGTCGCAGGTCGAGCGGCCGGGTGCGGCGACGACGAGGACCCGTGCAGCAAGACGGTCACGGTCCTCGGCCTGCACTTGGCGGCCGGGTCCTTGCCGTCCTACCTGATGAGTTTCGCGACCATCGCTAGCGCGTTCCTGCTCCCCATCGTCGGGGCGATGGTGGACCGGTCGGGGCGCAAGAAGATGCACATGGCCTGGTTTGCCTGGTCCGGCTCGTTCTTCGCGGCCCTGCTGTTCTTCCTGCAGGGCGACAACTGGGAGTTGGCTGCCGTTGCGGTGGTGGTGGCCAGCATTCTGTGCGGCTGCTCTCTGATCGCCTACTACGCGATGCTGACCGACATTGCCACCGAGGAAGACCGTGACCTCGTCTCGGCGCGCGGCTGGGCCTTCGGCTACCTCGGCGGCGGTGTGCTGTTGGTGGTCAACCTGGGCATGGTTCTCGGTCACACCGCCTTGGGGCTCGAGGAGGAGATGGCGGCCCGGCTCGCGCTGCTCAGCGCCGCCATCTGGTGGGCGGCCTTCACCATCATCCCGGTTCGTGGCCTGCGGAACCGACCGCCGGTCGATGTCGAGGACGTCGAAGGCGGACTGGTCCGTCGAGGGTTCGGGCAACTCATCCAGACGTTGAAGGAGATGCGCGCCTACCCGATGACGCTGACCTTTCTGGTCGCCTACCTGTTCTACAACGACGGCATCCAGACGGTGATCGTCTCGGCCGCGATCTACGGCGACAAGCAGCTCGGCTTCGAAACCGAGGTCCTCATCGGGACCATCGTCATGATCCAATTCGTGGCCTTCGGCGGCGCACTCGCGTTCGGGCGCCTGGCGCAACGGTTCGGTGCCTACAACTGCCTGCTCGCGGGCGCCGGAGCCTGGATGGTCATTGTGGTCGTCGCGCTGTTCCTGCCCGCCGGGCAGATCGTCCCCTTCATGCTGGTCGGCATCGCCATCGCCTTGGTCATGGGCGGCACCCAGGCGCTGTTTCGATCGTTCTTCTCCCTGCTCATTCCACCCGGGAAGGAGGGGGCGTACTTCGCACTGTATGCCGCCGCGGAGCGGGGAACCTCGTGGCTGGGAACGTTGGTGTTCGGTCTGGTCTTCCAGCTCACCGGGTCCTATCGTCCAGCGCTCGGCGTGCTGATCGTGTTCTTCGTGATCGGCGGTGCGCTGCTGCTTCGGGTGGATCCCAAGAAGGGCATCGAGCAGGCCCGGATCCGGGTCTGAATCCGAGGCGGCCCCCAGCCAGCCTCGACTCCCCGGATGAGATGCTCCCCACAGACGATGGCCGCTCGGAACATGCGGCCGTGCTGCCTCGTTGTTGAAGATGGAAGCAGCGGGTTCTGGCCGCCGGAACGGCCCTCGCGATGCGGGTTCTCACCAGCAACGCGTCATGATGGACCCACTGTCCCGTCTCATCAGCACAACAGCTCACCAGGCAGTTGAGACGTCGTCTAGAAAGAGTGGAGGTTCACCATGGCTGAACGAACACTGCGCGGTGCCCGTCTCGGAGGTCAGAGCTTCGAGGACGAGCGCGGCATCGAGTTTGCCGGGCGTCAGCAGGTCGGTTACGCCTGTCCCCAGGGTCACGCGTTCGAGATCACGATGTCGGACGAGGCCGAGGTGCCCGCACTGTGGGAGTGCCCGAAGTGCGGCGCCGAGGCGCTGAGCACCTCCGGTGTGGTTCCCGAGGCGAAGAACGAGAAGCCGGTGCGCACGCACTGGGACATGCTCCTGGAGCGACGCTCGGAGGGCGAACTGGAGGAGATCTTGGCTGAACGCCTCGAACTACTCCGCGGCGGCGAGATCGGCCCGGCCCACCTGCACCGCGCTTCGACTCGCAAGCGCAAGGTCAACGCCTGACCCATCCGGCGCGCAGACAGCGAAACCCCCGAAGACCGATGTGGCTCTCGGGGGTTTCGTCATTCCTGGTCCTCGACCACCTCGCCGACGATGACTGCGTCGGGTGAGGAGGACGAGTCGGTTCCGGCGGACTGACGCCGTGGTCCGACGAAGGTGACCCTGCTGGCGAGGAACGCGGTCAACATGCGCCGCGCGATCGGCCGCGTCAGCGGTGCGATGAGGAAGATCCCGAGCACATCGGTGATGAAGCCGGGGCTGAGCATCAGCGCTCCCCCGAAGACGACCAAGGCGCCATCGGCCAGTTCCCGGACCGGCATACGTCCCTGGTTGAGCATGTGGTTCACGGCGCGGAAGGCGGCCAAGGACTGCCGCTTGATCAACCACGACCCGAGGATCGCGTCGGCGACCAGCAACAACACGGTCGGCCACGCCCCGATCACCTGGCCGATCTGGATGAGCAGGTAGATCTCGGCGATCGGGAGCACCACGAAGACCAACACCAGCGAGATGCGGGTCATCCGTCGTTTGAGGGCGCCGGGTCTGCGGGGGGTCGGACTGGTCTGATTCATTACAGGGTTCAACGTCTCAAGGTGACGCGAAGTTGCTCGCGGCGCTGCTGAAGACCCCACCGGGTCACCAGTCGCATCGATTCGGCCGCCACGGCGCCACTCATCTTGGAGGCGCCGCGCACGCGCTCGATGAATTCGATCGGCACCTCGGCTACGGTCAGGCCCGCCTTCAGGGCACGGGTCACCATGTCGGTCTGGAAGATGTAGCCGGTCGACTCGACCTGTTCCAAGTCCACTTTCTGGAGCGTCTCGCGGCGAAAGACCCGATAGCCGGCTGTCGCGTCGCGCACCGTAATGCCCAGGAGCATCCGAACGTAGAGGTTCCCGCCACGGGACAGCAACAGTCGCCGGACGGGCCAATTGACCACCGAGCCACCCTTGACCCACCTCGACCCGATGACCAGGTCTGCCGACCCCAACGCGTCCAGCAGGCGGTGCAGTTGCTCGGGCTGGTGCGAACCGTCGGCGTCCATCTCGCCGACGACGTCGTAGCCGGCATCCAACGCCACGGCGAAGCCGTGAAGGTAGGCGGCGCCGAGGCCGGCCTTCTCGGTGCGGTGCAACACGCTGATCTGGGGGTCGGCTGCGGCGAGTTCGTCGGCTAGGTTTCCGGTGCCGTCCGGCGAGTTGTCATCGACCACCAGGATGTCGACCGCCGGCTCGGCGCGGCGCAGTCGCCCCACGATCCACGCCAGGTTCTCCATCTCGTTGAAGGTGGGGATCACCATCACGATCCTGCCGAGTTCGGACCACTGCGACCCGGTTCGCCCGGCTGCGGGTTCCGCCCGGGGCCTGTCCGACGAGGCCTGCACCTCACGCATTCCGATTGTCCTTCTCCTCCTCGGGTGGGGCCCCCGGTTCGGTCATCGCAGTCCCCGTCGACGGCGAAGGACGCCCGCGCAGCAGCGTCACCACCATCGTAGTCACGGTGAGGGCCAGCATCACCACGCCGGGCCACCGCCCCATCGCGACTGCCGGTGTCAGGCCGTCGCGCAGGTCGACCGTCTCGTTGATGACTGCCGTCGTGCGGATCGGAACCTGTGCCTGGACCGAACCGTCGGCACCGATGATGCCGGTGACTCCGTTGGTGGCGGCCACCAACAGTGTGCGTCCGCTCTCGACAGCGCGCACGCGGGTGATCTCGAACTGCTGGTCGACCTGGTGGGTCTTGATGAAGATGGCGTTGCTGGTCTGCACCGCGGCCAGGTTCGCGCCGTTGGCCACCTGGGGGACGATGACGTCGTCGTAGGCGATGTCAAAGCAGATCGCGTCAGCCAACTCCACTCCGGCGACGGTCAACGGCGTGTTCCGGGAGCCGCCGGCCATGTCGCGACCGATCTGATCCAGGCCGCCGAAGTTGGCTTGGGAGAACCAGCCGTGCAGTGGTTCGAGTCGCGGAATGTATTCGCCGAAGGGAACTGGGTGGTGCTTGGTGTATCGGTCTCCCGGCCCAGTCTCGGGATCCCAGACCACCCCTTGGTTGAGGAGCACGTCGTCGCCTTGTTTGACCATCGCGCCGACCACGATCGGGACGCCGATGGCTCGTGCCGCTGCCTCCACGGCCGCCCTGGTGTCGGTGTCGGTGAGGGGGTCGGCGACAGTGCTGTTTTCGGGCCACAGCACGAAGTCCGGTTGAACAGCTCGGCCGGCCGCGACGTCTTCGGCGAGTTGGATGGTTGCGCGGGAGTGGTTCTGGGTGACCTCGACTGCGTAGTCACCCAGGTTGGTGCCTTCTCCGGGAACGTTGCCCTGGACTACAGCCACCTGCACCTGTCCCGATACCGGATTGGTCCACGGCCATGCCGCGGCTGCGACGAAGGAGGCCACGACTCCGAGCAGCCCGATTGCGTTCGCCTTGTTCGCCGTCGGTCTGCCGGCGCCCCCGATGACAGTCGGGCGCTGGACGACACCGACCAGCAGCGCGGAGAACAGTGCGATGAGGAAACCGGTTCCGGTCACTCCCAGATAGGCCACCATCGAGGATGTCGGCGTGTCGACGGTGGCGAACGCGACCCGGCCCCACGGCATACCAGAAAAGGGCCAGCTGCCGCGCACCAACTCCAGCGACACCCAGGTGGCTGCCGCCCACAGTGGCCACAGCGGCAATGTCTGGACCCTGCCCATCACCACCGCGAACAGCGCATGGAAGATCGCGAGGCCGCCGGCAAGCGCCGCCCAGGCGGCCACACCGACCGAGGCGGCCATCCAGGAGATGTGCACGTAGGAGAAGGCGATCCCGAAGATCAAACCGGGCAACCACGACCGGCGACCACGGCTGACCCAGATGTAGCCCGCCACCCCGAGTGGAGCGAACCACGCGAACCCGACCGGCTCGAAGGACAGCGTGAGGATCAAACCGGTCACCGCCGCGACCAGGATCCTTTGCGTCATGGCAGGGAGATTACCCGGCAGGTCCCCGTCTGCCTTCGGGCCGTCGGTGGGCCGGCTGGATGCCGACCCATGCGTCGTTGTCTTAGGGCAGACGGGGTCCACGCGGTGACCAGCTCGCAGCACCTCGGACCTCGACCACCGACGAACTGGCGGGCGCCCGGCTCGACGCCCCCAGGTTCGGCACTGTCCGAGGACCAGATGAGTTGCTGCCATTCACGAGCAGTTGGGAAAGATTTACTCGCCCTCGAGCTGCCTGTCAATCCCCCTCTTGACCTGCGAAAACGGGTGTTCTCGCAGGTCAGCGGCGGCCCGGCGCGACAGGCGTCCGCGCGTGAAATCGCTGCGTGGTCAGCGTGTCGACTCCGACACGCCGAGGCGGCGCCGGCTGGTCTAGTCCGCCACCTGGTGAGCCTGTGCTTCGCTGACGGGACGGTGTTCGTAATAGGTGGACAACACGATCGTTGTTCTGGTGGCGACGTTGGCTGCTACTCGGATCCGGGCCAAGAGATCCTCCAACGCCGACGGCGTGCCGCTGCGGGCCTTCAACAGATAGGAGTCGTCACCGGCGACCGACCAACACGCCTCGATCTCCGGGATGCCTATCAACCTCTCGGGGCAGTCGTCGGGCTGAGACGGGTCGATCGGTCGGATCGCGATGAACGCCGTCAGCGGCATACCGATCTCGGCGTGATTGACGGTGGCGCCATACCCGAGAATCAGGCCGCGTCTCTCCAGTCGCTTGACGCGCTGATGGACAGCAGAGGTCGACAGCCCAGCTGCCTTGCCCAGGTCGGTGTACGACATCCGACCGTCGGCTGCAAGCAGGCTGAGGATCAGGCGATCCGTGGCCTCGATCTCGGAGTCGCTCATGTCGCGAAACCCTAGCCGAACACCGCCGGTCCGGCGCCGAGGACTGCGGGGTGGACCATCTGACAAGATGCCCCTGTGGGTCGACTGATGCTGCTGGACACTGCCTCGCTCTACTTCCGTGCCTTCTTCGGGGTGCCGTCCATCGAAGCCTCGGACGGCACCCCGGTCAACGCGGCCCGGGGTCTGGTCGACTTCATCACTCGGCTGATCCGCACCTATGAGCCCTCGGCTGTGGTGTGTTGCTGGGACAACGACTGGCGCCCGCAGTGGAGGGTCGCCCTGGTGCCCAGTTACAAGGCCCATCGCGTCGCCGACGAGGGCGCCTCGAATGGCGACGTCGAACAGGTGCCGGAGGCGCTGCTGGTCCAGGTGCCGATCATCGAACAGACTCTGGCGGCGCTGGGGCTCCCGGTTATCGGGGTCGACGGCTACGAAGCCGACGACGTTATCGGGACCCTGGCCACCGACGCGGGCCGGCCGGTCGACGTGGTCACCGGTGACCGGGACCTGTTCCAACTGGTCGACGACGCTGCCGACGTGCGCGTCATCTACGTTGCCCGAGGCGTCAGCAACGCCGAGGTCGTCGATGCATCCTGGATTCGCGCCAAATACGGGGTGGAGCCGTCCCAGTACGCCGACTTCGCGACCCTGAGGGGTGACACCTCCGATGGTCTGTCGGGGGTTGCCGGAGTGGGCGAGAAGACCGCTGCAGGCCTGTTGGCCCGCCATGGTTCGCTCAGCGCCATCCTCGCCGCCGCCCGCGACCCCGAGTCTGGCTTGGCAGCGAGTCCCCGTCGTCGAATTCTGGCAGCAGCCGACTATCTCAGCCCGGCCGCCGAGGTGGTCCGAGTCGCCCGGGACCTCCCGATCCCAAGGGAACAGATCGTCGAACTGCCCCGAGAGTTCACTGCGCCTGAGCGAAACCGGCTCGACGAACTCGCGCGCCGCTACAACCTGTCTGGTCCGCTGGAACGCCTGACCGATCTGCTGGAGGACCGGTAGCCGCTCAAGCGTCCTCGGTGAGAGTGGTGTAGGCGATGACACCTCGCCTGAGCAGGCCGGCAGCCTCCCGGGCGGTCCGCCGAAGCTCGGTGCCGGCCGCGGCATTGCCGACCTGACCGAGCAGGTCGATCAACTGCTTGACCCACCGCACGAAGTCGCCGGCGGCAAGCCCACACACGGCGAGCACCTCGTCGAGTTCATCGCCCTCCGCCCACCTCCAGGCTGCCCAGGCGAACCCGAGGTCGGGGGGTCGCAGGAAGTCGAGTCGGTTGTCCTTCTCCAAGCTCGACAACTGTCCCCACAGATGCACGATCGAGGCGACAGCTTCCTTGACGGCGCCGGCAGGGATCCTCGGCGGCACGGCGTCGTCGGGCCGTCGCGCCTCGAAAACCAGAACCGACAGCACCGAGGCGAGCTCGGACGGCGTCAGGGTGTCCAACGAGCCGCTGCGGATCGACTCCGCAACCACCAGGTCCAATTCGGAGTAGATCCGCATCAGGTGCCGACCACGATCGGTGACCGTTTCGGAGTCCAGGTAGCCCAGTGCCGTCAGCACGTCACAGACCCGGTCGAACTGGCGGGCCACCGTGTTGGTCCGGTTCTCCACCCGTCGACGAAGGGTGGCGGTGTCTCGGTCGAGTTTGAACCACCGCTCGGCCCAGCGGGCATGGTCCTCGCGATCCGGGCACCCGTGGCAGGGATGAGTGCGCATCTGGGTGCGCAACGCGGTGATCTCCGCATCGACAGCCGATTCGAGCGCAGACTGGGGCCGCGATCGCCGCGGCGCGGTCTCGGCCGCCCGACCCCGTCCACGGGCCATCTCGCGGGTTCGGTTGCGCAGCGTGGTGGCCACGTCCTTGCGCTGTTGCGGGTTGCGGCCGTTGAACCCCTTCGGTACCCGCATGGTGCCCAGCGCTTGGACCGGAGTGTCGAAGTCGATCATGGCCAGGCGACGAGCCTGTCGGTCGATGGTCACCACGTAGGGCCGTGGGCCCTCAGGGTTGGCTCCGGGATCGATGACCACCGCGAATCCGGCGAACTTCCCGTTCGGCACCTCGATGATGTCGCCGGCGCGTAGCGCCAACACGGACTCGACCGCCTCGTCGCGTCGATCGAAGCGCCGCGATGATGCCGCCTGCTTCTCGGCGCGGCTGATCTGTTCGCGCAGCCCGGCATACTCCATGAAGTCGCCGAGGTGGCAGGTCGCGGCGTCGCGATAGCCGGCGAGAGCATCCTCGGCCTTGCGCACCTGCCGCGCCAGGCCGACCACCGCCCGGTCAGCCTGGAACTGCGCGAACGACTGCTCCAACAGATCCCGGGACCGGGTCCGACCGAAATGATGGACGAGGTTGACCGCCATGTTGTACGACGGCCTGAAGGACGAACGCAGCGGGTAGGTTCGAGTGGAGGCGAGCCCGGCCAACTCCGAGGGGTTCATGCCCTGCTGCCACAACACCACTGCGTGACCTTCGACATCGAGACCCCGGCGACCGGCACGGCCGACCAACTGGGTGTACTCCCCCGGGGTCAGGTCGACGTGAGCCTCGCCGTTGTATTTGGTGAGCTTCTCGATGACGACCGTGCGGGCGGGCATGTTGATGCCCAGTGCGAGGGTCTCGGTAGCGAACACGGCCTTGCACAGACCCCGCAGGAACAGGTCCTCGACCACCTGCTTGAACACCGGGAGCATGCCGGCGTGGTGGGCGGCCACGCCACGCGTCAGGCCGTCGAGGAAGTCGTGGTAGCCCAGCACGTGTCGGTCCTCGTCCGGCAGATCGTCGCAGGAAGCCTCCACGAACTCCCGGATCTCGTCCTGCTCGGCCGGCGTGGTCAGCTTCAGCCCCGACTGCAGACATTGGCTCACCGCAGCGTCACACCCCACCCGGCTGAAGATGAACACGATCGCAGGCAGCAGGTTGGCGCGTTGCAGCGTGCTGACCACGTCTGGGCGCGATGCGACCCATACCCGCCTGCCGTTGCCCACCGGGCGACCCTGGGAGCGCCCCCGTCCCCGATCTTGGCCCCCCTTGGGTGAGCGCCGGTCCTTCATCAGGCGAGTGGAGGCCCAGTCGTCGCGAGCGATGCGCATCAGGTCCGCGTTGACCGGGGCGCCCTCTTTGACGAAACCGGCGGCCGCATCGACGTCGGAGGATGCGAAGAGGTCCATCAGGCGACGCCCGACCATGACGTGTTGGTAGAGCGGCACCGGCCGCTTCTCCTCCACGATCGTGGTGGTGTCCCCGCGCACCGTCGCCAGCCACTCGCCGAACTCCTCGGCATTGGAGACCGTCGCCGAGAGCGAGACCACGGTGACTGATTCGGGCAGGTGGATGATCACCTCTTCCCAGACCGCGCCGCGGGACCGATCGGCCAGATAGTGCACCTCGTCCATCACGACGAACCCGAGTCCGGACAGCGTGCTAGAGCCGGCGTAGAGCATGTTGCGCAACACTTCGGTGGTCATCACCACGATCTGAGCCTCAGCGTTGAGGACATTGTCGCCGGTGAGCAGGCCGACCTTGTCAGGACCGTAACGCTCGACCAGGTCGTGGTACTTCTGGTTGGACAGGGCCTTGATCGGCGTGGTGTAGAAGGCCTTGCGCCCGCCGGCCAGTGCCAGATGGATCGCGAACTCGCCGACGATCGTCTTTCCCGAACCGGTCGGTGCGGCGACGAGGACTCCGCGACCGTCCTCGATCTCGCGACAGGCGCGCTGCTGGAACTCGTCGAGTTCGAAGGGATGCAGCGCGGTGAAGTCCCGGAAGACCGGGTGGGCCTTGTCCCGAGCGAAGGATGCGTACCGTTCAGCGGGCGAGGGCATAACCCAACCCTAGCCGCGCGTCGACTGACTCAGATCCGGCTCGCCTCGTCGGAGGAGAGCCCAGCGTTGATCCCCCGGGCGGCCCGGCGACGGTCGTTGAGGCGTGCGATGACCTCTGAGACGGCGAACAGGACCACCATCGGCACCGCCATGAAACACATCGTGAACGGGTCGGTCGACGGTGTGATGATGGCCGCAAAGATGAAGGTGCCGATGACGATCCACGGCCGATGGGCACCCAGCGACTTGCCGGACACGATCCCGGCGAAATTCAGCAGCACCACGAACACCGGAATCTCGAACGCGATACCGAACCCGAGCACGGTGCGAGTCACGAAGGTGATGTATTGGCCGAAGTCGTTGAGGTTGGTGACTCCCTCCGGGTTGAACCCGATGAGCACCTCCAGCGCCTTCGGCAAGGTCAGGTAGGCGATCGTGGCGCCCCCGATGAACAGGGGCCCGGCGATGGCCAGGAAGACATAGGTCCACGTCCGCTCCGAGCGGTGCAACCCGGGCAGCACGAACGCCCAGAGTTGGTAGAGCCACAGGGGCGAAGTGCCGACCACGGCGGCCAACGAACAGATCTTGATCCACAACATCAAGCCTGCGCCTGCGCCTGAGGTGGTGCCGATGGTGGACCCGGAAGGCAACTGTTCCTGCGCGGCGAGGTAGGGGTCCCAAAACAGGTCGAAGACCTGTTGGTGGAAGACGACGGCGACACCGAAGCCGACGGCGATCACCAGGAACGCCTTCAGGATCCGAGCGCGCAGTTCGCGCAGATGGTCAGACAACGCCATCTGCCCGCCTTCCCCGATGGGGTGGCGAGGACGCCCGGTCAACAGATCAGTCAGACCGGATAGTGGCACGGTGGTGGGTCAGGCGCTCTCGCCGCGCTCGGCGTCGTTCTTGACGGTCTCCACCGACTCGACGGTGGTGGTGGACTCGCCCTTGACCGTGTCGTCGGAGTCCGATTCCTTCAGGCTCTTGGTTTCCGCCTTGAAGATCCGGAGCGCCTGGCCGGTGCCGCGGGCGAGGTCAGGCAACTTTGCGGCACCGAACACGAGCACGACGATGGCAAGGATGACAAGCCACTCCGCTCCCTGAGGCATGCCGATCATCGGTGAGATCATGTTGGAACTTCCTTGAACATGTGGGTGGTGTGGATCCTGTGGGCCAACCGCGCACCATCATCTGACGCTCACGCGACCTGCTCTAGGTGAAGTCTACGCCGACGCCGCGCAACTCATGCGTAGAGATCCAGCGTTGCCTGCACAACGTCACGGAAACGTTCGGAGAACTGTGTGGGCGCGACGATCTTGGCGTGCGGGGTGAGCCGCAGCATCATCCGGACGAACCAAGCCTCGTCAGCGACCATCAGATCGACTTCGAGGCCTCCGTCGGGTTGCGGCCTGACTTCTTCGACCGGGTAGTACTCCACCGCCCAGTTGGCCGCCTCTTCCAACGCCAGGGTGACCTTGGTCAGGCCCTCGTCGCGGGCGAACAGGCGGCTCGTCAACTCGCTGGCCTCGACCGGTCGAGCGGTCCGCGAGGCCAGCATGTGTGCTGACCGGATGCGATCGACACGGAATGATCGGGGAGCCTCGGCGAGGTGGCACCAGGCATCGAGGTAGACCACCCCGTGATCGGTGAACAGGCCACGGGGGTCGATCGTGCGCAGAGTCTGTTCGTCTCGGCTGGGCACGTAGTAGCCGATCTGAAGTTGTCGATCGGTCTGAATCGCCTCCCGGACGATCTCCACCAGCGCCGGATCGGTGGGGTGGCTCGCCATCGGCCCGGGTTCGACGAGTGAGGTTGCCCCCGCGGCAGCCCGCTCCAGCTTTGCCAACGTGCGGTCGACCACCTCGCAGGACTCCGCCGACGAGCCGGCCCGCAGGGTGCGCAACGCGACCACCAGGGCGCTCGCCTCGGTCGCGGTCAACCGCAGCGGACGGTTCAAGTAGTCGGCGTTGCTGACCCGGATGACCCCCGATGTGTCCAGGGCCTCGAAGTCGACGTCGATCAGATCGTCCGGCATACCTCCTGGTAGTCCGCACATGAAGAGGCGCTCGATGTCCTTCTTCAACTGGAGCCCGGAGACGCCGAGGGCGGTGGACGCCTCTTCGATGCTGACCTCGCCCCGGGAGTTGACCAGGGGTACCAGCGCCAACAGCCTGGCCACCTGGTCTCGCGCGCCGCCCGGCGGGGTGGCTGGGGTGCTCAACTCGACACCTTGGCGTGAGCCTCCGTCAACCGGGTCAGCACCTCGGTACGCAGCGAATCTGGTGATTCGACGTAGACCTGGGGGCCGAAGGCGACGATGTCACCGGCGAGGTCGGTGGTGGCCCGGCGCACCTGCAGTCGGTCCCAGTTCGAGGTGCCGTCCGGTCCGTGAACGCCTTCTTCGATCGAGGTCGAACTGCGCCGCAACAGCGGTGCCGCACCGGTTCGGGCGAGCACTACCCCGGTCATTTCGTCGTACGTCGGGGTTAACCGCCGGACTTCTTCGGCCAGATCGGTGCCCTCGGGGATCTGGTAGGTTCCGGCGGGTCCGTCCCGATGCACTGCGCCGGAGACTCGGCTGAGCCGGAAGATGCGGTCCTCGCCTCTGTCGGTGTCAAAACCCAGCACATACCAACGTGACCGGTAACGGAACACGCCCCAGGGCTGTAGGTGACGGGTGCTGAGCCGGATCTCGCCGGCCCGGCGGTAGTCGAAGCAGACCGGGGTGCGTTCGGTGACGGCATCGAAGAAGGCCTCGAAGCTGGGCTCGTCAGCGGTCAATCGGGGCTGGACCCGACTCAGTCCCGCCATGTCGACCTCGACGCCGGCGGCGGTGAGTTTGCGAACCGCCTCCGAGGTTGCCGATGCCAGGCGGGCGTGACCCCAGACCTGGGTCGCCAACCCGATCATGGCTGCTTCGTCGGGGGTGAGGCTGACCTCGGGCAGTGCGAACTCGTCGGGGCGGATCCGGTAGCCGGGCTCGTCGGCGAACAGCGGGTCGATCGACCCGACCTCGATTGGCACCCCGAGGCTGCGCAACTCGTCCTTGTCGCGTTCGAACATCTTGTCGAACGCTTCGTCCGACGACGCCGGATAGTGAATCTCGCGAATCCTCGACTTGGAGACCCAGGACTGGCTCACCAGAAGCATGATCAGCAGGTTGAGCAGACGCTCACTCTTCGGGACCGCCATCCAACCCCCTCTGTGCCTGGACCAGGTGAATCCCCACGGAGAGAATCTAGGTCATCTCAAGGCGTTGAGGGGGCCCTGGTCTCAATTGAGCGGGCTCCCGTGCCCCATTGTGATGACGTCACCGTTCGGTCGGGCCGGTGCTCGGTCGGGCCGGTGCTCGGTCGGGCCGGTGCTCGGTCAGGCTTTGGCGAGTACGTCGATGACGAAGAACATCGTGTCGGTGCCTTTGATGTCGCCGTTGCCCTTGTCGCCATAGCCCAGTGCAGGCGGAATCGAGAGGATCACCCGGCTGCCGACCGGGACGCCCCTGAGGCCCTGGAGCCAGCCCTCCACGACACCTTCCTTCATCGACATCGTGAACGGTGTCTTGGTGAAGCTCTCGTCGAAGGGCTTGGCCTTGCCATAGACCTGGCCCAGATAGTTGACCACCACCTGAGTGTCCTTGGCGGTGAGCTTGTCGCCGTCGCCCTTGATCAGGTAGCCGACCCGCAGGCCGTCACTCGGTTCGGGCACACCCTTGAAGTCCAAGGCCGTCGGAATCCCGTCGCCTTCGGTCACCGATGGGGCCCACCTCGGCGCTTTCCGCGAGGTGCCGGACGCCTCCTTGGGAACCGTGCTGAGGACATCGACGATGACGACGACGGTGTCCTCGTTGCCGATCCCGAAACTACTTCCGCCGGCCGGGTCACCGAAGACTCCCTCTGGCGCCGTCGCGATCATTACTCGCGACCCGGGAGTGACTCCGGTGAGCGCGTCAACCAGGGTCGGCCCCATCGAGTCGGCACTGACACTCATCAAAGTCGGGTCCGTTGGCCAGTCCCAGCCGGAGGCTTCCTTCATCGTGTAGCCGTTTTCGAGCCAGATCTTGCCGAAGAAGGAGTCCCCGTCTCCAAGCGGTTCGCCGACGTCTCCAGCCACCAGGGTCTGCACGGAGGTGGCGTCGGCGGTGAGTTGCTCGCTCCAGGTCACCTTCGGCTTGGCTCCCACCTCGCCTGACACAGCGACGGCCTGGTTGACCAGCTCGGTCATCTCCGAGGACGACACCGTCGAATCATCAGACCCGCAGGCTGTCAGTCCCACGGTCAGGACGGCGGCGGTCGCGGCAGCGACCAAACGACTGGCTCGCATGAATGCAGTTCACCTCGGAAACTCGTGGCTGTACGTGACAAGACCCCAGGATGCGCCGAACCGCAGGTTCGACGGGCGGGGCGCGTCACACCTTAGCCCGTGGATGGTCGGCGAGCCGAAGCGGCGGCCAGCCTCACATCGAGTCGATGAGGCGTTGAACTCGCTCGTCGTGGGCACGGAACGGGTCCTTGCACAGCACCGTGCGCTGTGCTTGGTCGTTGAGTTTGAGATGGACCCAGTCGACGGTGAAGTCGCGGCGCTTCTCGGTGGCGCGCTGGATGAACTCTCCGCGCAGACGTGCACGAGTGTTTTGAGGTGGCACCGACTTGGCTTGGAAGACCGCAAGGTCGGTGGTCACTCGCGCGACCTTGCCACGTCGCTGCAACAGGTAGAACAGACCACGCTCGCGGTGGATGTCGTGGTAGGCCAGATCGAGTTGCGCGATCCGCGGGCTGGACAGCCCCAGCCCGTGCTTGGCGCGGTAGGAGTCGATCAGCTTCAACTTGATGACCCAATCGATCTCGGTGTCCACCAGACCGAGGTCGTCGGACTCCACGGCCTTCAAACCGCGCTCCCACAGGTCCAGCGACCGCTCGATGGTCGGGGTGGACAGGTGCCGACGATCGACGAAATCGCGCGCCTTCGAAAGATACTCCTGCTGAATCTCGAGCGCTGTGGCTTCACGGCCGTTGGCCAGCCGGACCCGCCGACGCCCCGTGAGGTCGTGGCTGATCTCCCGGATGGCGCGGATCGGGTTCTCCAAGGTCAGGTCACGCATCACCACCCCTTCCTCGATCATCCGCAGCACCAGATCACACGAGGCGATCTTCAACATGGTGGTCGTCTCGCTCATGTTGGAGTCGCCCACGATGACGTGCAGACGCCGGTATTTCTCGGCGTCGGCGTGGGGTTCGTCGCGAGTGTTGATGATCGGACGCGACCTGGTGGTGGCGCTAGAAACGCCCTCCCAGATGTGATCGGCTCGCTGGGAGACAGCGAATGCTGCGCCGCGTGGGGTCTGAGTGACCTTGCCAGCGCCTACGACGATCTGGCGGGTCACCAGGAACGGAATCAGCACTTCGGCCAGCCGGGAGAATTCACCCGCTCGGCTGACCAGATAGTTCTCGTGGCAGCCGTAGGAGTTGCCGGCCGAATCGGTGTTGTTCTTGAAGAGATAGATCTCCCCCCCGATTCCCTCGTCGTGCAGACGCTGCTCGGCGTCGACGAGCAAGCCCTCGAGGATCCGCTCCCCCGCCTTGTCGTGGATGACGGCATCGACGACGTCGTCGCACTCCGGAGTTGCGTACTCTGGGTGACTGCCGACATCGAGATAGAGACGGGCCCCGTTGCGCAGAAACACGTTGCTGGAACGGCCCCAACTGACGACCTTGCGAAACAGGTAGCGGGCGACCTCGTCCGGGCTCAATCGGCGCTGACCCTTGAACGTGCACGTGACGCCGTACTCGTTCTCGATCCCGAAGATCCGCCGGTCCATGAATCGAGACTACCGGTCGTGTGTGACGTTCAGGTCAAAGTTCTGGTTCGACCCGCCCGAGGAGACCCGCGAAGCACCGGATCCCGCTGTCATTGAAGCAACTCGGAAATACGCGACTCACGCAGCCGCACGAACTTGCGCGCCTGAACGCGGGTGCGGTCCAGCACCGCCACCTCCAGATCACCAGCAGCGATCGAGCGCTCCGGCTCTCCGTTTGCCACGGTGCCGAGGGCGGCCACCACCAACTTCAAGGCCGCCGGCAGATCCAGTCCGTCCTGGTAGTGCTCCCCGAGATGGTCCGCCACCACGTCCGAAGCGCCGCCCATCACCGCGAAGCCGTGCTCGTCGCCCACCATCCCATCGAAGGTGAGCCGGTAGATCTGGTCGGCCTCGGGAGCGTCGCCGATCTCGGCTACGAAGATC
This sequence comes from Nocardioides sp., assembly GCA_051306135.1. GTDB lineage: Bacteria > Actinomycetota > Actinomycetes > Propionibacteriales > Nocardioidaceae > Nocardioides. Next base: position 21,570 of record JBPPMQ010000184.1, read on the forward strand.
TCGACCTCGTAGGGCTTCTCGCCCCCGCTGGAGAAGATCGTGCCCAAAGTCTGCGCGTAGGCACCGGCGAGGCCCCGTCCGGTTACGTCGCTGCGGTCGTAGGCGTACCCGCGCATGTCGGCCAGTCGCACCCCGGCGATGCGCAGGTTCTCAAACTCGTTGTAGCGCCCGACCGCCGCGAACGCGATCCTGTCGTAGATTTCGGAAACCTTGTGCAATGCCTGCGACGGGTTCTCCGAGGCGAACATGATCCCGTCGGCATATCGGGCGACCACCACGCTGCGGCCGCGTGAGATGCCCTTCCGGGCAAAGTCCGCCCGGTCCTTCATCAGCTGTTCGGGGCTGACATACCCGAATCCCATACTCACCGGTGCCTCACTTCGTTCGGCCCGCGCTGAGCACGGGCTTCCGCCTCCATCAACTCGCTTCGCTCGCGGGCCATCAACTCGCTTCGCTCGCGGGCCATACTCATTGACGATCCCCGATCGAGGCAACCGGGCCGTCTGGTCGGCGCATCCGGCCGCCCACCACCTCGTCGGCGATGGCGGCCACGGTGGAGTCCTCGAGTCGGCGACCACCTTCGGCAGTGATCACGTGGCACACCGGGAAGATCCGGCGAGTCAGGTCCGGACCGCCGGTCGCGGAGTCGTCATCGGCAGCGTCGTACAACGCCTCCACACAGACTCGGACTGCGTCGGTCTCGGACAGGTCGTCACGATAGAGCTTCTTCAGCGAGCCACGGGCGAACAGCGAACCGGAACCGACCGAGTGGAACGCCGACTCTTCGTATCGGCCGCCCGTCACGTCGTAGCTGAAGATGCGTCCGATGTTTCGGTTCTCGTCGAAACCGGCGAACAGCGGCACCACAGCCAGGCCCTGCATTGCCATCCCGAGATTGGCGCGGATCAGCGCGGAGAGCCGGTTGGCTTTCCCGTCCAAGGAGAGCTCGCTGCCCTCGATCTTCTCGTAATGCTCGAGTTCGACCTGGAACAGGCGCACCATCTCGACAGCGAGCCCCGCAGTGCCGGCGATCCCGACACAGCTGAACTCGTCGGCAGGAAACACCTTCTGGATGTCGCGTTGGGCGATGACGTTGCCCATGGTGGCACGACGGTCACCGGCCATCAACACACCACCGGTGAAGGTGGCCGCCACGATGGTGGTGCCGTGCGGCGCCAACTCGCCGGCCCCGGACGCCACTGCGCCGCCGAAGCGAGTCGGCAGCAAGTCCGGTGCGTGACTCGACACGAAGTCGGTGAACGAGGAAATCCCTCGGTCCGCATTCAGGGCGGGAAACGACTGATCCGACATCGTTGACTACTGCCCGCCCTTCTGGATGAACGACTTCACGAAGTCCTCGGCGTTGGACTCCAACACCTCGTCGATCTCGTCGAGGATGTCGTCAATGTCGCTGTCCAGGGCTTCCTTGCGTTCGGCCAGGTCGGACTCCGGAAGGTCAGTGACCTCCTCGGCCTCTTCGGTCGCCTTCTTGGGTTGCTTCTGCTCCTGCGCCATGATCCGACCCTACCCGCTGACCGGGTACCGGTGACGGACGTTGGTCAACTCATCCCGCAGTGAGTGCGGCGAACAGATCCGCTGCCGTGTCGCACCGATCCAGCAGAGCTCCCACGGACTCCTTGGTGCCCCGCAGCGGATCGATCGTGGGGATGCGTTGCAGCGACTCGCGGCCAGGAAGGTCGAAGATCACCGAGTCCCAACTCGCGGCCGCGACGTTGTCGGCGTACTTGTCCAGGCATCGTCCGCGAAACCACGCCCGGGTGTCGGTGGGCGGCTCGTGCATCGCGTCGTCGATGGTCTCGGGGTCGAGAAGTCGTTCGATCCGGCCCGCCGCTGCAAGCTTGTGGAACAAGCCCTTGGAGGGGCGGATATCTGCGTACTGGATGTCGATGGCAGCCAGCTTCGCGTGACCCCAGTTGAGGCCGTCGCGGGCTCGATAGGACTCCAACAACTTCAATTTGGCCACCCAGTCCAGTTCGGTGGCACACAGCATCGGGTCGCGCTCCAGCCGGTCTAGCACCGACTCCCATCGAGCCAACACATCGAGGGTCTGAGCGTCGGCGTCCTCGCCATAGCGGTCCTCCACGAACTTGCGGGCCAGGTCGAGGTATTCCATCTGCAGATGGACACCGGTCAACTTCCTGCCGTCGCGCAGTGTGATCAGAGTCGTGCACGTCGGGTCGTGACTGATCTGGCGCAGCGCCTTGACCGGACCGTCGACACCGAGGTCGACCGAGATGAAGTCCTCTTCGATCATTGCCAGCACCAACGACGTGGTGCCCATCTTCAGGTAGGTCGAGACCTCAGCGAGGTTCGCGTCACCGATGATCACATGCAGCCGACGGTGCTTGTCCGGGTCGGCGTGTGGCTCGTCGCGGGTGTTGATGATCGGGCGTTTCAACGTCGTTTCAAGTCCGACCTCGACCTCGAAGAAGTCGGACCGCTGCGAGATCTGGTAGCCGTCGGTGCGACCGTCTTGGCCGATACCCACTCGGCCGGCACCGGTGACGACTTGTCGCGACACGAAGAACGGGGTGAGGTGCCGCACGATGTCGGCGAACGGGGTGCGACGACTCATCAGGTAGTTCTCGTGGGCGCCGTAGGATGCGCCTTTGGAGTCGGTGTTGTTCTTGTAGAGCACGATCTGCGGTGCACCCGGCAGCGCTCCAGCCAACCGTGAAGCATCCAACATCACCTGCTCGCCGGCCTTGTCCCAGCGCACGATGTCCAACGGGTTGGTGCACTCGGGGGTGGCGTACTCCGGGTGGGCGTGGTCGACATACAACCGAGCGCCGTTGGTCAGGATCACATTGGCCAGTCCGAGGTCCTCGTCGGTGAGTTGGCTGGGGTCGGCGACCGAGCGTGCCATCTCGAAACCTCGGGCGTCACGCAACGGGGTCTCCTCCTCGAAGTCCCACCGGGCCCGCCGAGCTTTGACCGAACTGCTGGCGTAAGCGTTGACGACCTGACTGGAGGCGACCATCGGGTTGGCGCCCGGGGTGCCGGACACCACGATGCCGAACTCGACCTCGGTGCCCATGACCCGGCTCACGCTCATAGGTTCACCCTACGCTGGTCAGAGATACTGTCCGGTGTTCGAGGCGGTCTCGATGCTCCGGCCCGGCTCGGTGCCCTGTTTGCCGGTGATCAAGGTGCGGATGAACACGATCCGTTCGCCCTTCTTTCCGGAGATGCGGGCCCAGTCGTCGGGGTTGGTGGTGTTGGGCAGGTCTTCGTTCTCCTTGAACTCATCCACGCACGCCTGGAGCAGGTGCGCGACCCGCAGGCCCTTCTGCGCAGGGTCCAGGCCGGAGTCGAGAAAGTCCTTGATTGCCATCTTCTTGGCGCGGTCGACGATGTTCTGGATCATCGCGCCGGAGTTGAAGTCCTTGAAGTACAGGACCTCCTTGTCGCCGTTGGCGTAGGTCACCTCAAGGAACCGGTTCTCCTCGGTCTCGGTGTACATCCGCTCCACGGTCGCGGTGATCATGCCGGCAACGCAAGCGTCCCGATCACCACCGAACTCGGCCACGTCATCGGGATGGAGCGGCAGGGTCGAGGTGAGGTACTTGGAGAAGATGTCGCGGGCCGACTCGGCGTCGGGGCGTTCGATTTTGATCTTCACATCCAGGCGGCCAGGCCGCAGGATCGCGGGGTCGATCATGTCTTCGCGGTTGGAGGCACCGATGACCAGCACGTTCTCCAAGGTTTCCACTCCGTCGATCTCGCTGAGCAACTGCGGCACGATGGTGTTCTCCACATCTGAAGAGACCCCGGTGCCGCGGGTGCGGAAGAGCGAGTCCATCTCATCGAAGAACACGATCACAGGAGTTCCCTGCGAGGCCTTCTCTCGGGCACGCTGGAAGACCAGCCGGATGTGCCGCTCGGTCTCGCCGACATACTTGTTGAGCAGTTCGGGGCCCTTGATGTTGAGGAAGTAGGCCCGGCCTTCCTTACCGGGGCCCTCGGCACCGGTCTTGGCGGCGACCTTCTTGGCCAACGAGTTGGCGACCGCCTTGGCGATCAGCGTCTTGCCGCAACCTGGAGGGCCGTAGAGCAGCACGCCCTTGGGCGCCTTCAGTTGGTGCTCGACGAACAGTTCCGGATGCAGGTAGGGCAACTCGACCGCATCCTGGATCTGTTCGATCTGGCCACGAAGGCCGCCGATCGACTCATACGAGATGTCGGGGACCTCCTCGAGCACAAGTTCCTCGACCTCGGACTTGGGCACCTTTTCATAGACGTAGCCCGAGCGAGAGTCGAGCAGCAGGGAGTCCCCGGCCCGGATCACGTCGCCGCGCAGCGGTTCGGCCAGTCGCACGACCCGCTCCTCGTCCGCGTTGGCGATCACCAGTGCGCGTTCGCTGTCGGCGAGCAACTCCTTGAACATCACGACTTCGCCGATGGTCTCGAAGTCGAGCGCGGCGACCACGTTGAGGGCTTCGTTGAGCATCACCTCTTGACCACGAACCAGCGTGCCGAGGTCGACGTTCGGTGAGACACTGACCCGCAACTTGCGTCCGCCGGTGTGGATGTCGACCGAGTCGTCCTCGTTGCGCGTCAAGAACGTGCCGAAACCTGCGGGCGGCTGGGCGAGCCGGTCGACTTCCTCCTTGAGTTTGGTGATCTGGTCACGTGCTTCGCGAAGTGTGGAGGCCAAACGCTCGTTCTGCGAGTTCACCGCAGCGAGCGAGCGCTGGGCGTCAGCGAGTCGAAACTCCAGGCTGCGGGACTGCCCGGGCACGTCACCCAAGCGACGCCGAAGGTCGGAGACCTCCGCCTCGAGGAATCGCACCTGGTCGTTGAGTTCGTTGGCGGAGCGACCCCGCGCGCCACCGACGTCACTGCCGAATGAACTGTCCGACGTCATCGTTCAGCCTCCTCCCCAGGCAGCCAATCGATCGGCTGCCTGAATACACGTGTGCCGATGACTAGACCCTACTCGCCCGAACCTGATCCGGTAGGGGCGCGAAGGCTGTGTTCGTCACGTTTTGGTGGCGGTAGTGTTTCCGGCGAACTCTTCAGCCCACGGAGAGCACGAACGCTCAGTCCTCGGCGTCGTCGGATCCGATGTCCAGCGCCACGTCGGCCGGACGTGGACCGGTGTAGTCGGGCCCGTAGGCGCCGGGCGCCGGACGGCGGGTCTTGCGCAATCCGGTGGCTCCCCCGGCCAGTCGACGTGCGGTTACCAGGAAGGCGGTGTGCCCGATCATCTTGTGTCCCGGCCGAACCGCCAGACCCTCGACGTGCCAGTCCCGCACCAGGGACTCCCAAGCCTGGGGCTCGGTGAACCCGGCGTGCACCCGCACCGTCTCGATGTACTTCGACAACTGGGTGGTGGTGGCGACGTAGGCGCACAGGATGCCGCCGGGGAGCAGCGAGTCGGCGGCTGCAGCGATGCACTCCCAGGGGGCCAACATGTCCAGGATGATCCGATCGGCCTTGACCGAACTGCGGGGCAGTTCGGTTTGCAGGTCCCCGACGGTCAACGACCACGCCGGGTGTTCGGTGGACCCGAAGAACTGTCCGACGTTGGCACGGGCGACGTCGGCGAACTCCTCGCGTCGTTCGAATGAGCGGACCGAGCCCAGCGGCCCGACCGCTCGTAGCAGCGAACACGTCAACGCTCCGGAGCCGACGCCGGCCTCGACGACGTTGGCGCCTGGGAAAATGTCGGCCATCGCCACGATCTGGGCGGCGTCTTTGGGATAGACCACCGCAGCACCGCGAGGCATCGAGACCACGAACTCGCTGAGCAACGGTCGGAACACCAAGAACTCTCCGCCAGCGGAGGAGGCGATGGTGAAGCCCTCGTCGCGACCGATCATGTCGTCGTGCTCGATGTGGCCACGGTTGGAGAAGAACCGCTTGCCGGTCTCCAGCTGAATGTTCTTGCGGCGCCCCTTGGAGTCCACCAGACGCACCCATTCACCAGAACGCAACACCCCGCGATGCACCCCGGACCAGGCTTCGGCTGGCACGTCCACGGGTTCGTTCGAACTGTCTGCCAGCGCGTTGGGGCCAGCGAAGGAGTCGTCCACCATGAGGCAGAAACTACTTCCCGCCGGAACGGAAGGCCGCATCCACGTCGTGGGTCGCCAGCACCCCGACCACAGCGCCCGAGGAGTCGACGAGCAGATACTCCGGTGCCGGCATCCGGGTGATCGCCAGGATCAACTCCTCTCCCTGTATGCCGACCGGCAGGCTGAGCCCGTCCACCAAGGTGCGGGCCACCGACGACGTCGGCACCCAGGGTCGACGGTCGGCGGGGGTCGCTTGGACCGAGGACTCGTTGACCAGCCCGAGCGGCCGGCCATCGGAGGTGGTGGTGATGATGGCGCCTGCCCCAGCCTCTTGGGCACGGCGTACCGCCTCGGCCAACGGCAGGTCCGCGGGCACCGCCAAGGTTCGACGCGCCAGGTCGGCGGCCACCAGGCTGGGCAGTCGTGCCCGCATTCGTGCCGAGGACATCGCCGCTGTCGCCCCAGCCCATAGGAAGATGGCCACGACGACGGCCATCACCACGGTGAACACGCTCGGCTGCTGGTCGACGACAGTCGGCATCAGCAGCGGCCACGCAACCACCAGCACCGCGCAGATGCGCCCGCCCCACCCGGCCACGATGGTGCCTCGGTGCAGGTTGCCGGTGAGTCGCCACACTCCTGCTCTCAGCACCCGGCCTCCGTCCAGGGGCAGCCCGGGGACCAGGTTCAGCACCCCGACGACGAGGTTCGCGCCGGCCAGACCTTCCACGGCCATCCTGATCAACCCGTCGGGTTCGGTGGTGAGACCGGCTAGTGCGACCAGTCCGACCGCGATCGAGGTCAATGGGCCGACCACCGCGATCCAGAACTCCTCGCGGGGACGCCGCGGCTCGGCCTCGATGGTGGTCGCGCCGCCGAGGAAGTGCAACACGATGTCGCCCACCGGCAGCCCGAAGTGCCTGGCCATCAAGGCGTGGGATGCCTCATGGAGGAGGATCGAACCGTAGAGCAACACCGCGAACGTCAGACCCGCGATGAAGGTGGCCACCGTGCCGAGGTCGGGGCTGACCTGTTCGACCCGGGGCCTGACCGCGACTGCGATCAGCACCGCGATGAGGAACCACGACGAGGTGACCAGGACGTCCGAACCCGCGATGGTGCCGACCTTGAGGGTGCCCGGCCTGCGGTTTCGCGCGGGACCAGGGCTGGCGTCGCTCACGAGATTCAGCCTATCGAAGTGGTCCCACTCCGACTCGGTGGCTGCCGCGGGGTGTCGGGACCGTGGTCTACGTTGAAGGCCATGAGCGTCGAAAGCACCCACCCGTCACCCGCCGAGGCCCGGTCTAGACCAGTCGACGGGGTCGAGGTCCTCGGCGCGCTTTCCCCGAGCAGGGCAGGCGATTTCATGACCTGCCCGTTGCTGTATCGCTACCGCAGCATCGACCACCTGCCTGAAACGCCGTCGGTCGATGCAGTGCGTGGCACCGTGGTCCACAAGGTCCTCGAAGACCTCTTCGACCTGCCCGCCGATCAGCGCACGCCCGCCGTCGCCGACTCGATGATCGAGCCCGCCTGGGCGGCCCTCCAGCAGGTCGAGCCCGGTGTCGCGGAGATGTTCACCGACGGTGCCGCGATGGCCGCGTGGCTGACCACATGTCGCACCGTGCTGGCGCGCTACTTCGGCCTAGAGGACCCGACTCGTCTGGAGCCTGCCGAACGCGAGTTCTACGTCGAGACGGTGTTGGACTCCAAACTGCTGTTGCGGGGGTTCATCGACCGGCTCGACGTCTCTCCTGACGGCCGGATCCGCGTGGTCGACTACAAGACCGGCCGGGCCCCGGGCGAGTTGTGGGAGGCCAAGGCGCTGTTCCAGATGAAGTTCTATGCCCTGGTCATCTGGCGCACCAAGGGGGTGGTGCCGGCGATGCTTCAGTTGGTCTATCTGGGCAACGGCGAGATCGTGCGCTATGTGCCAGAGGAGTCGGACCTTGTCGCCACCGAACGCAAGGTCGAGGCCGTCTGGGCGGCCATTGAGCGGGCCAGAGAGTCCGGAGACTGGCGGCCGAGTCCGTCCAAGCTGTGTGATTGGTGCAGTTTCCACGCCCACTGTCCGAGCAAGGGCGGTGTGCTGTTGCCGTTGCCGGTCGCTGAGAGCGCCGGTGACTCAGGCACCGAATCCACGGACCTGGCCGGCGGCTGAGAAGAGTTCGACGAGGTCGACGCCTTCCAGGGTCGGGCGTTCGATGCGTCGGGGCGAGGCGGGAACCTTCACGTGGGCCGGGATCACCACGACCCGGCATCCGGCAGCCTCGGCGCTCGCGGCACCCGGCACCGAATCCTCGATGGCCAAACAGTCGGCCGGAGCCACCCCAAGCCGGGCGGCGGCGGTGAGATAGGGCTCGGGGTGAGGCTTGCCGTGCGCGACCGTGTCGCCGGTGACGACCTCGGCGAAGGTCGCCTCCGGAAGGGACGAGAGGATCAGGTCGACCAACCGGCGATACGACATCGTCACCAGGGCCGCCGGCACTCCGAGTTCGGCTTGACTGCCCAGCAGCGCAAGAGCGCCGGGCCGCCACGGCACGTGGGACCCGACGCGTGCAATGACACCGTCCAGCAAGCGGGCGATGATTTCGTCGGTAGACAGCGCCAGACCCATCCTTGTGGCGATGATCTGCGCCGAGTTGCTTAGCGAGCTTCCGACCAGGGACTTCTGGTCCGCTTCGGTCCAGGTCGCTCCCGCCTCGAGGGCCAACTCGTGCTCCGCCTCGAACCAGTACGGCTCGGTGTCGACCAGGGTGCCGTCCATGTCCCACAGGACCGCAGCCGGCAGCTTCTGAAGGGCTTCCCCCCGCTGACCTGCGGGTTCATCAGAAATCGTGGTGTTCAGAATGCCCTCCAAGAAGCTCCATGCGACTATCCATGCGACTATCCACCCTAAATGCGGGGCCACCCGCATTGACGCCCATCGGGGTGAACTTCAGGCATCTGGTGGCATCCAGCCACCCTCGCCGGCACCGTCCGCGCACCTGCTCTGCATGAGCAACCACACGATCGCGGCCGCGATCACGACCTGGGCGGCCCTGAGGACAGCCGACCGTGAGGTCCTCAACCGGGCCGAGGTCGCTGCCCTGCTCGCGATCGATCCCCGCACCGTCGACGCTCGAAGGTCCCGTCCCGGTCACGGGGTACGTCGAGCTCGACCTCCCCGGTCGCGTGGGTAAGCACCGTCTTGGGTCGGGTCCCGTTGCGGACGTTGCTGGCCTCGCGGCCCTCGGGACACGGTTCTTCTCATGCCCCAGGTGCTCGGTCATCTCCTCGTTCAACGCGGTCTCGAGGACGTTCTTGGTGAACTGCTTGAGCAGCCCGTCCGGGCCGGTCAGGGACAGGCCCTGCTCCTTTGCGAGCCGGACCAGCTCCTTGGCTGCGATCTCCTCAGCAGAGGGCTCCGGCTTCTTGGTGGTCATGTCGCTCAGTGTCGTTGTCATCACGGCACCTTCCCCGCCGACACACGTCGGCGCGTTGGGCCGGAAACACCTTTAGATCCACAGTCCCCGTCGGAAGGTAGTGACCTGCTGCGGTGATTTCGGACAGCGGGGGTCTGTCCGTTAAACGGTGCGTGGGGTCCGGCGGTTTTCAGTGAGTGGTCCTCTCGAACCGTCCGGCGAAGGTGATCGCGAACGCGTTCAGCGCGGGTTTCCACATCCAGCGTGCCCGGGAGTTGCGATCAGTATGCCCGAGCGCAGCATCAGGAGTGTCTAGAATCGACCTAGGAAGCATCACCACGCCGACGGAGGTGACAGACATGGCCGCGCAGCGCATCGAGTTCTCCCAGCACGAGATCGAGCTCATCGACAAGCTGGTCCAGGACGGCGTGTACGCCGACGCCACCGAAGCGGTCCACGAGGGCCTCCGTCTCCTCGAGCGGGAACGTCTCACCCAAGCAGAGAAGCTCGAGACGCTCCGTTCGGAGGTGCAGAAGGGCTTCGACGACCTCAACGAGGGCCGCTACACCGAGATCAACAGCGAAGAGGAACTCCACGCGCACTTCGCCGAACTCAGCGCTCGGGCATCCGCACGCGTCGCGGAGCGCAACGCCTCACAGCGATGACCGCTCGGTTCCGCTTCAGTGATGCGGCCGACGACGACGTCGAGGACATTCTCGCGTGGAGCGAAACGAACTTCGGTCTCGATGCACACAACAGGTACTTGCACCTGCTCGAGGCCGCGGTCGCGCACGCCGCAGAAAGCCGGGACAGCCTTCTCCTGAAGCCACGCCCCGAGCTCGGCGAAGGTGTGCTGAGTTGGCACATCAGCCAGAGCGTCCTCCGCGCGGGCGCCAGCGAGTCAGGACCCCACGCCACATCCTGTACTGCCGTTGGGAAGGCGACCTTCTCGCGGTCGGCCGCATCCTGCACGAGCGGATGGATCCCACGCTGCACGTCGACCCGGGGACCGACTGGGCGTAGCCGATTCATGCGACTATCTATGCGCCTATCCGCCCGGAACCGGGATGGATCGCTATGTCGCTCAATGCGGGTCGCAACCAGCGACCATGCCGCTGACATGCGGTAACGTGACGTTCAACGTGCCTGGAAGTGCCTCAGAGCACCCCGCCTGTCGTCCATGTCCCACAGGACCGCAGCCGGCAGCCTGTGTCCAGCTTCGTCGTGCTGACCTCCAGGTTCACCACAAGACGCGGTGTTCACAATGGCCTCCATGTTCACAACGGCCTCCATGTTCACAACGGCCTCCATCAGGCCTCCTGCGACCAACGAAGTGACTACACCCTAGGTGGGCGCCTGAACCGATTGGCGGGCATCGCGGTGAACGGCAGACGTCCGGCGGGTTGAGACCGTTCGCATGGTCGGGCCGCTCGCACTGGGTCCGGCGCTCGGTGGTGCTCAGTCCTCGGGCTCGTACCCGAGATTCGGCGAGAGCCAGCGTTCGGCCTCGGCCATCGTCCAGCCTTTCCGGCGTGCATAGTCCGCCACCTGGTCCTGGCCCAGGCGTCCGACCACGAAGTACTGCGACTCGGGGTGGGAGAAGTACAACCCGCTGACCGCGGCCCCAGGCCACATCGCCATCGACTCGGTGAGCTCGATGCCGGCATTGGTCTCGACGTCGAGCAAATCCCAGATAGCCAACTTCTCGGTGTGGTCGGGCTGCGCCGGATAGCCGGGCGCCGGCCGGATGCCCTGATATTTCTCCGCAATCAGGTCCGACTTGGGTTTCTCGCCCTCGTCGGCGTAGCCCCAGAACTCGGTGCGCACCCGTTGGTGCAGCCGCTCGGCGAAGGCTTCCGCGAGTCGGTCGGCCAACGACTCGACCAGGATCGCGGAGTAGTCGTCGAGATCGGCTCGGAATCGCTCGACGCGCTCACTCAGCCCGATGCCGGCGGTCACCGCGAACAGTCCGACGTGGTCCGAACCGTGGGGTGAGACGAAGTCGGCGATCGACTTGTTCGGCACCCCGGGACGGTGGTGGCCCTGCTGGCGCAGCCCGTGCAGGCGCGCGATTTCAGTGTCGCCGTCGCGAACCACAATGTCTTCGCCGGTGCTGGAAGCCCCGAACAACCCGATCACACCGCGGGCGGTCACCCACTTCTCGGCGATCATCTGGTCGAGCATGACCTGGGCGTCTTCATACAGTTTCGTCGCGGTCTCCCCGGTGACGGGATTGTTGAGGATGTCGGGGAACCGTCCCTTCATCTCCCAGGCATTGAAGAACGGCTGCCAGTCGATGTATTCACGCAACTCAGCCAGGTCGTAGTCGTCCAACACGGTGACACCCGGGGTCTGGGGGACGGGTGGAACGTAGGAATCCCAGTCGATCTTCGGAGCCGCGGCGCGTGCCTGGGAGAAAGGCGTGAGTTTGCGGTCGCCCTTGGCGGCGTGACGCTCCCGCAGCCCGTCGTAGTCGGCGCCGATCTCCTCCATCAGAGTTTCGCGACGTTCCTCGGAGAGCAACGCCGCTGCGGTCGGCACCGACCGCGAGGCGTCCTTGACCCACACGACGGGTCCCGAGTAGGCCGGGTCGACCTTGACTGCGGTGTGGGCCCGGCTGGTGGTGGCGCCACCGATGAGCAGCGGGATGTTCAGGCCGGTGCGCTCCATCTCCGCAGCGACGTGCACCATCTCGTCCAGGCTGGGGGTGATCAGACCCGACAGCCCGATGATGTCGGCCCCGACCTCGGCGGCGGTGTCCAGGATCTTCTGGACCGGCACCATGACGCCCAGGTCGACGACCTCGTAGTTGTTGCAAGCCAACACCACTCCGACGATGTTCTTGCCGATGTCGTGCACATCGCCCTTCACCGTCGCGAGGATGATCTTGCCCTGCGCACGGGCGACTCCGCCGGAGGCGACGAGCAGGCGCTTCTCCTCCTCCATGAACGGCGTGAGGTAGGCGACGGCCTTCTTCATCACGCGGGCGGACTTCACGACCTGGGGCAAAAACATTTTCCCCGCGCCGAAGAGATCGCCGACGACGCGCATGCCGTCCATGAGCGGGCCCTCGATCACGTCGAGCGGACGTGCGAGCTTTGCGCGCCACTCCTCGGTGTCCTTTTCGACGAACGCGTCGATGCCTTTCACGAGCGCGTGCTTCAGGCGCTCT
>JBPPMQ010000185.1:0-13215 GCA_051306135.1 Nocardioides sp.
AGCGACACCGACCCCAAGATCCTCGCCCTGCCGAAGGACGCCTGGATCAACCAACCCGCAACACCAGCTGAATCGGCCGATCAGGCCGCCGCCTGACACCCACTGGCCTCACTCACCTTGAAAAATTCCGGAACTACCTGACCTGGTTGCCATACGACGCCACTGCTGGTCGAGCCGACACATACCTCGTGGCCGGTCGACCGTTCTCGTGGCTGAAGTATCGACCGGTCGAGCGGACCGCACTCACTGAGCTCACCGTGGTTCGAAACGCCGTCGCACACCCAAGCGCCTACGCTTCGAGCCTGTTGGCAAACTTGGCGACCAAGAAGGGCTACCAAGTCACGCGGGCGTCCGACTATCTGACAAGTCTGCGTATGGGCGATTGGGAGGTGTTGCACCTCCTCACCCAGGTTTCGGTCATCGCAAACGCGTTGACTGCGACCTCTGAGATGGCGGCCGACAAGCTCCTTCAGCCCGAGTCGGTATTCCAAACCAACCAGAAGGCTCCTCCAGGTGTATACACATGCGCGCATTGTGCCCATGAAGTGACTATCGCCGTAGCTACCAAGCTGGGCCACTGCGCCGCCTGCGGTGTGTCTGAGCGCTGCTCCGAGTGTGGCCACACACGTGCCTCGTCGACCACGTGGCAGCGGCGAATCATGTGATGGCCGAACTGCAAAGTTGGCTAAACCGCCGCAAAGAGGAATGCCCGCACGAGTCCGCTTTCACCACGACCCGATTGCTCAACCGTCGGGCGGCATTAGACGCTTGTATCCATTTACGTTTCGGTTTTGCCAGCGGACCTGCGACGCAGCATTTCAAGTACCGGCTGGCTCTGGTCCGGGGGTGCGAAGCCGTCATCGGAGCGATTGAGCACGGAGGCTCGGAGTAGTGCTTCGGCCTCTGCGGCGTCGCCCATGGCTCGCTTTGCAGCAACAAGATCGAGTCGGGGTTTGTCTTCATAGGGCGATGCAAGGATTCCTAAACTGGCGGCCCACTCGGCTTGACCGGGTTTGCCGGCGGCCAGTGCGTCGGTCGCAACGAGGTGGGCAACGTCAACCACGGCGGCGGCAAGGTGGTGGTCGGTTCCGGCTTCCACCAGCCATCCGTATCCGCCTATCCGCTGCTGGTCGAACGGCTGACCTTCAACCAGTCGAAGGGCGGTGGCTAGGTCCTCGACTCCGTTGCTGCCGCGCAGTTGGGCTCGAATCCTCAATCTACGGAAGAGGTCGGCGTCGTGGAGGACGCCGGTCACTACATAGTTGCCGACACCACGGGTTGTGCCCGGGGCGCTGAGTTTCGCCTCGGGAACCCGGGGCCGGCCGGTCGAAGGATCCTCGCCGAGCCATAGGCGCAACTCCTCCAAGCGTTTGTGGATGGTTCCTGGTTGGACGAAGAATGCCTCCGCCATCTGCTGGGCCGTACTGCCACCGGGGTGGCAGGCAAGATAGCCACAGACTTCAGTCAGATAGGCCACCCGGGACTTGGCTCGCTCCGGGATCTGGCGATCGACCTGGAGTTCTATCGGGCCGAGGACGCGCAGTTTCGGTGTTGGCGACGTTGGGTCGAACCATGCCTCGATCTCGGCGTCGAGCGTCGGGTCAAGCTCGTCCATGTTTTCGACCGCGTCAGCGCGGACCGGAGGCGCGAGCACCTGTAGATCCTCGGTGGTTGTCGCGGCCGCATTGATGTACACCTCGTCAGCCTCTGGAAGGAGGGACTCGGGACCGCCGGCGTCGCCGCGCTCGTCAATCATTCCGCGGCGGAGAGCACCGAGGGCGTCGGAGAGTCCCGCGTTGACGCCGTACTCGCTGGTTTCGTCGCTCGGCGCGTACTCGTCGTCAGCGTCGAGGTCGGCGAAGGCCGTGCCAATGGCGATGGCTTCGTCGCTGGTGAGTCGGTTGAGGCGGACCTGTGCCCAGCCGATGTCAGCGGTTCCGTCGTCCGATACCTCGATGGTCAGTCCAACCCCAACTCGCTGAACAGATGTGCCGACGAGCGCGACAGCCGAACGACCTATTGCCAGCAGGTCGCTCAGATCATCCAGGGTCACGGTGTCAGATGCCGCGATGTCGCACGCTGCGACGAGCACGGTGGGAGTCCAGTTGTCGCCGAGGTTCGGATCTGATCGTCCTTCGAGTACGTCGATGCCGTTGGACTCCTTGATCTCCTGGATGCGGGTGGCGCGCTTGACGAGGATCTCGGGGTCTGGTTCGGCGATGAAGTCGATGCGGTCTGGGTCGATGTGCCCGAGTTCGCGTTCGACGCCGACGCAGACGAGATGCACGGTGTCGCTCCATCGGTTGGCGGCCAGTTCTGCGGCGATGAATCGTGCGGCGTCGGTGCTGGTCTGCTTGTCGCCGGTCAGCGTCACGATGCCAGCGGCTTCCAGGTCGAGGAACCAGGCTGAGCCCGCGACGTCTTCCCCGAGGCACACCAAGGTCGGGAACGGGGCTGGTCCACCCGTTGCTGCCTTGAGCCGAGCCCGGCTGACGGTCCACCTCTCCCCCGTCTGATTCGACTCCCAGGGCGCGGCCGCGTCCGTGCGCGGGTGGGCCAGGACGAGTTCCACTTCATCCGGGCTCAACCGAACGGCAGCGACATCCGGGACCCCGCCGGGTATACCGACCAGACCTCGTAACGCACCGTCGAGGACGGCGACATCATCAGCAACAGTGGATCCGGCGGTTCGCAGCGCCTTCTCGACGTTGATGTTGCCGGGCTTGGTGGCCGCGACGACTCGCCCGGATCGGCGTCGACGTACTTGCGCGCGGCGTCGCGCGGTGTATCCCGCGAGGAGGAAGCAGGCGAGCATGGCGCCCGCGCCGGCGAAGGCACGCAGAATGGTCGGCGCGGCGGAGTCGCTGTCGTCGCGAGTGCTACCTACATCGGGTACCGAAGGTGCAGGGTCGTGGTCGGTCTCGATGTCGGGCGCTTCGGTCTGCTCTGGTGTCGGTTCGTGTGGCGGCTTCGGGTCGCGGTTCTCGGTCGCTTCCTGCTCCGTCTGACCGGTGCGGTCGCGGACCGATGCCTCTTCGGATTCGGCACCGGCGTCGCCTTGCTTCGGGACCGTGAGTTCTTCGCCGACGTAGATCCAGTGGGGGTCGTCGATGACGGAGTTGTTGGCTCGGTAGATGCGGGGCCACTTGGCGCCGTCGCCATACTGCTTCTCGGCGATGCCCCACAAGGTGTCACCTGGCTCGACGGTGATGGTGTCGCCTGCAGTTGAGGACTGGGCAGGTACGGCAAGTGTCCAGCCGGGAACAATAGTGTGGGCGTCGTTGAAGACAGTCCCGTCGATCATGGTTCGACCGGTGTTGAGGGCCGCGATCTCGCGCCACTGCTCCCCCGACCCGAGGTGCTGCTCGGCCAAGGACCAGAGGGTGTCGCCGCGTTGGACGGTGACGTTTGTTGTCGCCCGATGTTTCGGCGCTGCCTCAACGATCGGCCCCTGTGGTTGGGGCGCGGTCGGGCGCTTCGGTTCGATTGCCACTAGGGCAGGTTCGGCGTGCGCACGCTCCAGGAGCGCCGCTCCCGGGCCGAGTGCTGTGCTGGTGACCCCGATGGCCACGACGGCGCGGATCAGGTTTCGGGCGAGCGCCTGTTGGCCACCGAGGGTGCCCGGGACCCGAGCCAGCCAGTCGGCGGAGCGTCCGGTTGCTACGCGGACCTCTGCGATCGCCTCGACCAGAACGCAGACGACGAGCTGCGTCCAGAGGACCCAGGCCACCAGCGCTAGAACGCCCAGCACCGCGGTCGCGCTCATGGGCTCGGTCCAGGCCCATTGGTCAGGGATTGGGTTTCCGACGGTGGAGATCAGCAGGACGGGCACGCCTGCCAACAGCAGGATGAGAACTGTCAGCGCTAGCAGGCCGCGCAGGATGATTCCGGATCGGCGGAGGGTTGTCATGGCCCAACTCCTTGGGTGATCGCTGTGGCCGTCCGGGTTTCGTTGACTGGAAACGACTTGATGCCGATGACCCCGAGGATCTGGGTCGTCGAGGTGTCGGTGACTGTGACTGTCACGGTGTCGCCGGTGATGTGGACGGTTCCGTTCAGGCCTGCGTTGTGAAGGTAACTCTTGGCCCTTGTGAGGGCGGCCGCGGGATCGATGGCCGCGCTGCCGTTGCGCACACTCGAACCCGACAGTGCATCGGCGCCAGCTCGGGCGGCCTGGGCCGCAGCGTGGGAGGCGTTGACCCGTGCGTCGATGACCCGACCTCCGTCGACGACCAGACCCAACAACATCGCGAATGCTCCTGCGGCAACCAATATGGCCCACACGGATGCGCTGCCGGCTTCACTGGTTCGACGTACTCGGCTGCTCACGGGAAGCTCCGATGGGAGTCCAGCGGGGCGACGGCGGTGAAGGTGAAGGTCTTGTGGCCCGGAATTCCGAAGCCGGTGATGTCACGCAGGTCCGTAGCGCAGGTGACACGGGCGGTGACGTCGCCGCCAGGTTCAAAGTCACCGGCATCGATGTGGACTGTCAGGGTGGAACAGGCTTCCCCGCGGTCAGTCATCGAGTCCCGTGCAGCTTGTATGCCGGCTTGGCGTGCGGATTCCTGGTTGGTGGTCAGTGACGCTGCTCGAGCAGCCGCGTACGCGGCGTCGTTGACCTGACCACGGGCGTCGACATACCGCGCTCCGGCGGCGATGACCATGATTGCGGCGACCAGCAGCGGGGTGAGAATGACGACCTCGATCGCCATCACACCGCGCTCGTCGCCTCGTGGCCAGCCCTCGCTCATGGGCCACCGACGAATCGTTCGACGGGCCCTTGGATGTGCACGGTGATTCGGGTCGGCAGGAGCGGGATGACTGCCTGGGCGTTGCCTGTGATGGTGACCTCCGCGGTGGTTGCCGTCCTGCTCACCGTCACGCTCGGGTGCGTCAGGTTGCCGAGGTCAGCGAGCATCTGATTGCCGGCGTGGCGCCCGTCGGCTGCGGAGCCGTCGTAGGCCTGCGTGGCCTGGAGGGCGTCCTCGGCTGCAGCCTGGGCGACACGACGAGCATGGGCATTCATCGCGTACTGGAGCATGACCAGGAAGATCAGCATGAGCGCGCTGATAACCAGGAGGAACTCGATGGAGAGTGCTCCTCGGCCGTTAGTGTTGCGGACTCGGCTACGCATGCGGGCTCGGTTCAGGAGTTGCCGAGTTTGTCTGTCTCACCGATCACGAAGGCCTTGATCGCGGCGACGGCGATGCCCGCGATGACAATGACGCCGAGTGCAATGAGCAGCCACTCCACTGCGGTGAAGCCGCGTTCATCGTGTCGGGCCAGGTCGATGCGCGTTCTGAGGTAGCGCAACGCTGATGTGAGTTCGTCCATGGATTCCTCCCGAGTGGGTGAGTGGGATCGATCAGCCGGCGAAGAGCCGGGCGACCGACGGGTAGAGCTCGTAGGTCAGGAAGGCGAAGACCATGACGATGAGGGCGAATCGCATGGACTCCGTCGCTTGGGCGGAGGCGGCTTCGGCTGCCGCGAGACGCTCGTCGCGCAAAGTCTGGGCGCGGGCAACCAGAGTGGCGCGGACCTTGGCGCCGTCCTCGTTGGCCAGGGTTAGTGCCGCCTCGAGGTCGGTCAGTTGTCGTATGCCGAACCGTTCGCCGAGTTGTCCGAGTGCATGCCACGGTGTGGTGCCGGAGAATCGTGCCCCGTCGATGGCGTCCTGGATGTGGGTGAAGGTCCAGCCTGTGCCGATCGCCGCTGCTGCGGGTAGTGCTTCGGCGTGGCCTCGGCCGGCTTGCATGGACATGCCGACCAGGTCCAGGTAGATCGAGAGGGTGCGTCGAAACTCTGCACGGCGTTTGGTGGCCTTCTCGACGAGTTCTTGGCGGACCATCACGACCATGACTCCCGCCAGGACCAGACCCGCGAGCACCCCCACGACGAATGGCAGTCCGAGGCCGATGGTGTGGAGGAAGCCGTAGATAACCAAAGGCCCGATGAATCCGAGCAGCATGAGCGTGGTGGTCTTGCGGACGTATCCCTCGATGGTGTCGCCGGTGACGGCGAGGTCCTGGGTCAGTGACGCCAGGTCACGGGTTCGTCGGAGGACTTCGTGGGTGACCCATTCCTGGAGCCGCCCAACCGGCGTGGTCGCCCGTTCGGCACCGATGCGTTGAATCTTGGTCGACCGGGCACGGGAAGCATCCCAGCGTCGAACTCCAGACAGTAGATCCGTGCGAGGTGGTACAGCGAGCCGGTAGGCGTGCAGGAGCGCCAACGGGAGGAGGCCGGCGGCCAGCATGAATCCGATCACGGTTGGTCACCAGCTTTCACCAGGCGGGGCCTGTAGGAGGCGATCTCGGTGAGGTCGTCGGGTGCGGTCAGGAATCGCGATTCTGGGTCGGAGTTCGACAACGCCCGCATTCGCAGGAACGCTCCGAGGAAGATCGAAGCGAGGATGGCGAGTACGAGTTGTCCGAGCGGAGTGGAGTAGGGCGCAACCCAGCCTCGGGCGAGGACTGCCTGGGCAGCAATGAACCCGACCACGGCGAACGCGATTCGTTGGGCCTGTCGGCGGAGCAATCGACGTTCATGCTCGACCCTGCGCCGCATCTCCAATTCCGCCCGCGATGCTGCTGCCAACGAGGTGAGGATGCGTTCCAGCCCACCGGCTCGCTGGCGGGCGTTGAGGGAGAGCGCAGCGACGACCATGTCGGCAGACGGGTCGTCGACGTCATCGGCGAATCTGGCCAGGGCCTCGGGCAGCGGGACGCGGCCGTCGAGGCGGGCGGCGAGTTCCCGGACGGGCCCGCGCAGGATGGCTTGCGAGGCAGGCACCGTCGCGGGAATGGCCTGTTCAAGTCCGGCCGCTGCGGTGGCGGTGTCTCGTAACGACTCGGTCCAGGCCGCCAGCGCTTCAAGCTTCTCCAGTTGGCGTCGTCCTTCGGCTGCTCCCCCGAACAGTCGCGGCCACAGGTAGACGATCGCTCCGGCCGCGAGCCCGGCCAGGGGCCAGCGCGTGATCAGGATCGCCAGGATGCCGGCCGCGGCGGCGATGGTCAGCTGCCTTGTTTTGGCCGGGTCAAGGTGCCGGTCGAATCGGATGGTCGGGACGGCTGGTACGCCGCGCGCCAGACGCACCATGGCAACCAGTCCCAGTGCCGCTGCTGCGACCGCGACGAGGAATGCGAGCAAGTCCATCACGACCACCCGCTCGCTGTGGGGAGCCAGCCGACAGCCATCAGGTCGTCTTGGGCTCGGACTTGGACGCTGTGTCGGCGGGTCGCGCCGCCGTATCCGTCTGGACCCCACAGTTCGTTGGTTTGGAGTTGACCGTCGTCGCCGATCCCGGCAATCTCCCGGACCGACTCCACTGTGCGGCGCTGTCCGTCGTCGCTGCGGATGCGGCGTACGAACACGATGTAGTCCAAGGCGGTGGCAACCAGCCGAACTGTGGCCTCCCACGGCAGTCGTTCGGGTGCCTGGATCGCGTAGGTGGCGATCTTGTGGACTACGTCGGAGGAACTGTTGGCGTGGATGGTGGACAGGGAGCCGTCGTTGCCCTGGGTCATGGCGTTGAGCATGGTGACGACCTCGTCGCCGAGGACCTCCCCGACGATGACTCGAGACGGGTTCATCCGGAGGGTGTCGCGGACCAGTTCGGCCATGGTGACGGCGCCGGCTCCCTCGCTGTTGGGGAGGCGTTCCTCGAAGGCGATGGTGTTGGGGTGGTGGTCTGTGTCCTCGTCCAGGCCGAGCTCGAGGGAGCGTTCGACTGTGAGGATTCGTTCCTCTGCGCCGATCTCGGAGGCCAGGGCCCGGAGCAGGGTGGTCTTGCCGGCGCCCGTCGCTCCGGCGACCATCACGTTCTTACGGGCTTTGACCAGCGACCCGAGGAAGTCGGCCAACTCCTCGTCGATGGTGTTGAGTGCGATCAGGTCCTTCAAGGTGACGCGGGTATGACGGTGTCGGCGGATCGAGATCACGGGCTGACGGGTGACGGACTGGACGGCGTAGAGCCGCGAACCGTCTGGGAGTCGAAGATTGACTCTGACGTTCGCGACGTCGAAAGCCCGCGCCGAGAGTCCTTCGTGAGCGGCGAGAGTCTGGATGGTCTCGATCAGTTCCTCGTCCGAGCCTGCAATCGGTCGGACTCGCGCGGTGGTGCCGTCGGCGTACTCGACATAGACGTTCTGGTAGCCGTTGATGTCGATGTTTTCCACGGCGTCGTCGTCCAGGAGGGCTTGGAGGCTTCCGGCGCCGAAGAGTCGGGCTTCGAGGGCTTCGACGAGGTCTTGGCGCTCTCCCCAAGTCAATGTGTCGGCGCCGGACTCGGCGAGTCCGGCTTCGTAGTCGCTGACCACGTGCTGGACAAGTGCCTTGCCGTGGTGGACCGCGTCAGCTCCGGCCAGTGCGGGGAGGTTGGCGGTACGCCGGCGGGTGATCTCGGCTTGGCGCAGACTTCCGAGGTTGCCTTGGAGGCGCTTGACGAGTGTGAAGTCGAGGTCGCTCATGGCCGAGCACCCGCCGAGTCGGTCGACGTCTCGGTCCATGCGACCGCACCGAGCACCACCTGTTCGATTAGGGTCCTGGCGCTGCGGATCAGGTTGGTCCGGGCAAGTCGACCAGTTGGGTCCTCGCCGGCTTCGAGGCGGCATACTGCGTCGGGGTCGTGCGCCAGGTACCCGACGTCGACAAGGAACGGCTTTGCTGTGCTGTCCTCGAGAACTCGCCGCAGGTCGGCAACATCGGCCGGACCGTGGCGAGTCGAGGTCACCAGCACTGGAAGCAGACGGGGCGGTGTGCCGCTGAGCTGTGCGAGATCAGTGGACAACCGAACGAGTCGATCACGCAGTCGGATCACTGAGGCGATGTCGGGACGAGCGACCACGATGACGAGGTCCGCAGATGACGCGAAGGCCAGCATCGGCGAACTGGCGGTGATGCGCCCGAGGTCGACGAAGGTGGGTTCGTCGCGACCCATCAAGGCCTCGGCGAGCACCGGCCACTCCCCCGCCCTCGCCATCTGTTCGGCCAACGGTGCGCCGGGAACGACCCGAGTAGTCGAGTTCAGGACATGAAGGTGGTGCTCCAGAGGATCCTGTTCACGATGGGACCTTGCAGCGGTAAGGACGGACAGGACGGTGGGGGTTTCGGAGAGCGCCGCGCCGCTGGGGTGAAGGCGCAGTGCCAGGTCTCCGCCGGCAGGGTCCAACTCAACCACTGCCGCATTCCCGACTGCGGCGCACGCGAGCGTCAGGGCGGTCGTGGTCACGCCGGGTGAACCCTTGTCCGAGCACAATGCAATCAGCATCAGTCATCGCCCCCGATGGGCGCTTGGACCAAGGCGACTCGACCCGCCGCGACGTAGGCCGCAACTCGATCAGCAACCGCCACCGGAACAAGAACCGTGAGTCGGGTCCCGCTGCCTCGGACCACCCTCACCGTGACCACCGTCGCGTCGGCCGCCAACACAGGAGGGTCGTCCAGTTCGGCTGTTGTTCCTGGGTCACCGATCGGGGGAACTGCCAAGACTTCGACGGCGTCCCCAGGTCGAAGCCCGGTCGGCGCGTGCGGCGCGTCCAGTTCCATGCCGACGATGCGCTGATCGGTCCCTGGGATCGGGGTGCGGGTGACCATGTCGTAGGTCAGAATCTGGCCTTTGACCAATCCGACCGCGGCGATGGCACCGACGACCTGGTCTGAATCGGTCGAGGCGATGGCGTTGTCGACGCCGGAGACCTCGGAAACGGTCAGATCGTTCGCGGTCACGGTTGCGCCGGCTGGCACCGCATGGTCGACGACGAGCACCGAGATGCGGTCACCCTTTTGCTGCCAGAGCCATCCGGCCAGCAGGATCGCGACAACCACGAAGAGGGCGGCGCCTGCCCATTGGCCGTATCGGCGGGGTACCCGCGGCAGATCGTGGCCGAGCGAGTTCGACCGCTCCCCAGACCTGGCGGGGGGCTTCCTGGTGGTCGGCGTCGTTTCGGCGCTCATTGGACCACCACTGTCTGGCGTTGCAGGATCCTCAGAACGCTGGTCCCGGCGGGTGCGTTGACCACACCGAGGTCGCCGCCGGCATCTGAACAGGTCCCGGCACAGGCCCAGGTCACGGCGTAGCGGATCGTTGCGCTGATCGGGTAGTAACCGTCAGGCTGGCTGGAGGAGTCGTGGTCGTAGGTGTAACCACACGTGGTGGTCGCGGCGCTCGTCATACCGACCACCCAAGGTCTTCCCGGGCCGTCGCAGGTGATAGTCGCCGGCCCGAGGTTCCAGGCAACCTGCACCGGCTTCGCTGTGACGGTCACAGTGGTTGGCCCCGCTGCCACCGACTTGGTCAGCACCTCCCACTGGCCTTCCGGGATCCATAACCAGTTCTCGACCCCGACGTACCCGGGTTCGGGAGGCGCGGGCGCTAGGTGGACATCGGCCTGGGCGAGGTGCATCAACCCGACGGTGTATGTCGCCAGTTGACCAGGGGTGGGTGGTCCGGGTTCGTCCCCCGGTGGCGTCCACAGGATCTGTGTATGGCATCCGGCGGCCCCGTCCGCGCTTTCACAGCTGGAGCAAGTCCAGAGCGAGCCGTCGGTGTGTCCTTGCCAGGCCGGGTCGTCGGGCGGGGCGTCGTAGGGGGCCGCGTAGCACTGGTATGCCGACCACCAGTAGCCGTCGTCGGTCTTGCAGGGCACCTCGGTGCCGTCGGCCTTGAAACACCCACCTGGCCCGTCCCCGCCGCTCCCCTCACCTGGGTCGCCGGGATCGGCCGGCTGTCCAGGGTTGGTGACAACAACGCACACAACCCCACCAGCGACCTGAACGGGCTGAGAACCCGGTGGACAGGCAGGACCGCCGTCCGCGTCTGCCCTCGGCGCCGCCACGATCAACGAGACCACGATCATCGTCACGACGGGGCCGAGCGCCCGCGTCAACACGTCGGCCCCTGCTCAGCCGCACCCGAACGCCACCAGGACTCCCCCGGCCGTTTCTCCATCTCCACCGTGTAGACGTGCGGCTCCGCGAATTGAGGCTGCTCCATCTCGGTGCCGTTCTGGGTGACGATCCGCTCCGTCTCGTCCAGGCACCGCCGCAACGTGACCTTCGTCGTCGACCTGTTCAGGTCGATCGATTTCGGTTTGGTCCACACAACAGTGACCGGACCGGTGACCGTGACGCCGTTGTTGGCGAGCTGACCAAGACCACCCCACGCGAGCGCCCAGTCGGTGGAGAACTTCTGGTAGAAGTCCTTCGCAGCGACTGTGGTTTCGCCGGCGGCGGTGAATGACTGATCCTTCTCGGTGAAGGCGCCGTACGCCTCGACTGCGTCCTGGTAGGCCTCCCGTTCTTTCTCCGAATAGCCAGCCAACTCCGGCGGGATCGTCGATGAGGTCGACGATGTCGGGGTTGTCGGGTCGGCAACTTGTGTCGACGTGCTCGGTATCGGTGCCGGATCGGCATTGGTGCCGCCGCACGCGGCGCACACGACCACAAGCGGGGTCGCGAACAAGATCCGAAATCGCAACATCCAGTGCTCCTTGCCCGAGAAGGCACGTACGGCTGCTGAAGCATTCAGACTACGCCGATGCCCCCCAAATGGAAGAGGCCGTCCACAGCCTGTGGAAGTCCGTCGTCGACAAGTCACGTCGGTGCAAGCGAAGATCCGACGCGAACGTGGCCACGCCAAGCGGAGGCGCCATCAGGAGACCCGGAGACCGGCCGGGATAACTTGACGATGCGGCAACATCCCTGTGCGTCAGGCTGAGGTGAGACACCACTTCTGAGTTCGATCCCTCAGCGCGGGGCGGAGAAGCGAGACACCCTGATGACCATGACGTTGGCCGACACCACCAAGCTCGATGATGGGGTGGTGACCCCGAGAGCTGATCGGCCCAAGCGCCGCACCTTCACCGCGGAGTACAAGGCCCAGATCGTGGCCGACTACGACGCCGCTGACCACGGCGAGCGTGGTGCGATCCTGCGCCGTGAGGGCTTGTACTCCTCCCACATCACCGAGTGGCGCAAGGCCGCCCAGGCCGGCGCAGTCGGTGCGCTGGGACCGAAGGCGAAGGACCGGCGGGACAAGGAGATCGAGAAGCTCCGTGCTCGTGCGGAGAAGGCCGAGGCGGAGCTTGAGCGGACCAAGGCGGTGTTGGACATCGTGGGAAAAACGCACGCGCTCTTGGAGACGCTCTCCGAGAGCAAGGGCATCCAGAAGCCGCCGCAGCGGTGATCAACCCTGCGATCGACGAGATGGCCGAGCACACCAGCGTGAAGCACGCTTGTGAGTTGATGGGGCGTGCCCGCGGGAGCCATTACCGCGCCAAGCGACCGCGGATGCACGGGCCGACACCAAGGCGACCGACGCCACCCAACGCGCTCACTCCTGCCCAGCAGGCCGAGGTTCTGAGCGTGTTGACCAGCGACAGGTTCTGCGACAAGGCCGTCGCGCAGACCTGGGCGACACTGCTCGACGAGGGCACCTACCTGTGCTCGATGTCGACCATGCACCGGCTGCTGCGTGCCTGTGGTGCGGCCGGTGAACGCCGCCGCCAGGCCACTCATCCGGCGCGGAAGAAGCCCGAGCTGATGGCCACCGGCCCAGGTGAGGTCTGGTCCTGGGACATCACCAAACTCCGCGGTCCCGGCCGTGGGGTCTGGCTCCAGCTGTACGTCGTGCTCGACATCTTCTCCCGCTACGTCGTGGCTTGGACCGTCCAGAACGGTGAGGACTCCGAGATCGCCAAGACCATGCTCGAGGAGGCGATGGGAGTCCACGGCATCCCGGCCGCCGTGCACGCCGACCGGGGCACCTCGATGACGTCCAAACCAGTGGCCCAGCTGCTGCTCGACCTCGGTGTCGACAGGTCCCACTCCCGGCCACGGGTCAGCAACGACAACCCGTACTCCGAGGCCGCGTTCAAGACGCTGAAGTACGCCCCGGTCTTCCCCGAGAGCTTCGGGTCGCTGGCCGACGCAAGGGCGTTCTGCGAGGCGTTCTTCACCTACTACAACCACGAGCACCGTCACTCCGGGATCGGCCTGCACACCCCCGCTTCGGTACACCACGGCACCGCGACCGAGATCCGCGCCCAACGCCAGGCCACCCTCGACGCAGCCCACGCCGCTCATCCCGAACGGTTCGGCAACCGCCGACCCGTCGCCCCCAAACTGCCCGAAGCAGCCTGGATCAACCAGCCCTCACCGGAGGCCCTCATACAGACCGCATAACAAGACGTGTCTCAGACTGCTTGACATCTTCCG